>JALXDB010000472.1 GCA_026990615.1 Spirochaetota bacterium | reverse complement strand
ATTTCTTTGCCAGAGCGGGGGTTAACCTAATTGAAAACAGAGCCAAGGGGATTGGTTGTATTGTTGTTGGAGCCGGCCCTTCAGTTGAAGGTGATTTAGATATCTTAAATCAATTTTCTAAAAGGGGATATATAATAATAGCAGTTGATACTGCCCTCAGACCTCTTTTGATGAAAAGTGTGATACCTGATTTCGTTGTATCGGTAGACCCCCAGTACATAAACTCTCTATTTTTACAGATAACGGAGCTTGCCGGGATCCAAACCAGCAAGATTCCCATTCTTGTAGCGGATCCAGCAATTTATCCGGCCAGTTTAAAAAACTATCCGGGAAGGGTTATTGTAAGCTCGTCCGTTTTTCCGCCGGGAAGAGTTATTGAATCATTCTCTGGAAACAAAGGATACCTTGCGGCAGGGGGCTCTGTATCAGTTGCTGCTTTCGATTTTGCAAGATTGCTGGGGTGCAACCCTATCCTGATAACCGGGCTTGACCTATCATTCAAACATGACAGAACCCACCTGAGGGGGTCACTCATAGACCTCTACAGAATCAACAGGAGTACCAGATTGAACCCGATACTCAATTCAGTAGCAGAATATATGACATCCGGTGCTCCATTTAAAATGTTCAACAGTAAAAATAAACCATGCTACAGCGATAAGAGAATGCTTCTGTATAAAAGCTGGTTCGAAAAGAATATTCCCGGTACATCAGCCGATGTGATAAACTCAACCGGAGAAGGATTACTGCTTGACAATGTAACCCATAAAACCATGAAAGAGATGCTTGAAGATAACAGCTTAAGTTCTAACAAAACTTTCCGGACTAATAAAGAAAGAGCTATAGCAAGTATAATTCAGGTTATAGATGAGTATAGAACAAACAAAGACGGGATAGAGGAGTTTATAAAATATCTCATAAATGTCGAACAAAACCTGAAAATTATGAAATCGGAGGCTGAAAAGGCTTTTAAATATATAAACAGATACATTAACAAAGAACCGGGGCAAACACCTATTGAAGATATCAATCGCAGACTAAACATTCACGATGCAAAAATAGTATCGCTAAAACAGGAAATAAGGCTGATAAGCATGACAATGCAGTCAGTCGTATTCGATATCTTAATAGGGACCACAGTAGATGAAAAAAAATCTGACAAAAAGTCTATAGAGAGCTCCCTTAAAAACTCACTAAAACTTTACAGATCAATCATAGAAGGTTGCAACTATCTTATTAATATAATTAACTTTGCCAAACTAAAACTAAAAAATGTTTGCAGATTTTCCGATAATAAAGATGAGTGTAGATAATTCATAATCCCTCCATTATCTACAATAGCAGCTGGGCCGAAAGCCCAGCTTTTTTATTTAAAAATACGGCCGGTCTTTCTGAACCAGAAGATAAAATCTAGATATTCAACAGCTATATTAATTTCACCGGCAAAATCCTGCATTTTCTTTTCAATCTGGAGATACCTGTTCTTTGTTAAACTACCCTCTATTTCCTCCACAACTTCAAAATCTAACAGATTCCTCAGTATATGTCTATCGAGTATGCACAGATTCCCCGACTTCCCAATATTTCTTAAAAAATGTGTGGCTTCTTTGTATGAAAAGCCTCTAACTCTTCGAACGAGCCATTCCCGTAACTCGAGGGGATTGTTCTTAAACATCGAGAACATTTCCGCAAACATATTGCCCTTTAAAAAAAGCTCCCTTGCAAGCAAAATATTTTTTGCCTTATTGTTCTTAAAACGAACAACGTTCAGATACTCTACTATATCTGCTAAATCCCCCCTGTAAAGAAGACCATTTTCATTTAACCTCAAAACTGCACTCCAGGCATTTTCCGCTTTTGAAGATGGAGTCAGGATGCAAAATGCCATCTCCATAAAAATTCTTTCAACGCTTCCATTTTCTCCAATTCTTTTAAATTCGGAGAGCTTTTTATCAATCTCCGGTTTTAGTGCTTTAAATATGGGGTAAAGTTCCCGCTTTGCCCTTTCTAAAACCATATTTCTCCCGAGAATGTCGTTTTAAAATTTTTTAATTTACCATGATATCTATTGAACTTTCAAAATATTCTGGCGAGTTGGGCCTTTTTTCAGATTTAACCAGAAGAATATACTCGCCTCTAAACAAACCGTCAATTTTATACTCATCCTTTTGAATACTCCGTTTTACCTCAAGCAGCCTGTCCTTTTTACGAAGTTCAATGCTGCAATTCCTGACCCCCTTCAAAATGATGGAAAATCTGTCTTTATCAGGAGAACCGCTGATATTCAGTGCAATACTGCCAAGATTTGCCTCGTACCCCGGGGCTGGATTATCTCCCCTTGGCTTTGATCCATTGAATCCGTTTTTTAACCTGATTTTTCCCGAGCTATCGATCAATTTCAACACCCCATTAACCAGGTTGAAAAGCATATAGATTTTGATACTGTTTTTTAACCTGTAGGCAAACTGCTTGACTGTTGTAAGATCGTCTAGCAGGTTCATAACACTCTTGAGGCATTCGTCGCAACTGTAGAGATGTCTTTCAAATGCCTCTTTTTCCTCTGGTGATAGAACTCCATCTACATACATAGCAATATAGTCTGGACTGTTATACGAACAACCTTTCATCTTAACCTGCCGGTTGTCTTAATTTCTTTATAGCAATTTCAAATTTGCTATTTTTTGCCATATTCAAAATAGATCTCAGATAGAGCAGAGATCAATGACCATTAATTATATATTCTCAATTACAGCTAAAATAATCCTGACCGATTACCTTTTTAATCTAAAAGTTTGTATCGCTCAACGATGCCTCTAACAGCGCGCTTCATTCTGCTAATACCAGCAGCAACTGTCCCTACGGGATAACCGCATAGTTCAGCAATGACTTCATAGGACGGGTTCATTCTTGCCTTGCTATACTCATTTAACAACCTATTCTGTGTTTTCCTTGCACTCTTTTCATCATTCTTTTGCTTTTGTCTCTGAGCCATTATGATATTCCCATACGACGCGCTCAATCTGCTTTCAATTTTTGCCCTGTTTTCTCTCTTAACCTCTATATCATATTTAATTTTATTCAACCCTATCAATACATCCATAATCGAAACATTTAGATATATAGAAATAAACCTTACATCCTCTGGCCGTATTATATCGGCATAAAATGCATGAAAGTAGAACCTCATACTGTCGCTAAGTTTCGAAACTATTTCATCTATCAGTCTATCAAACTTTGAAGAGTTTACATCAGAATAAGATCTTGTATCTCCTAAAAGATTGTACAGACCGGTATTCGATTTAACCGTTAAATCGAGAGACACTTCTGAATTTTTGTCATCCCTGCGATGCAACTTTAAAAAATTAAGGTATCTTGTTCTCAAAACGACGGTTAACCAGGTACTGAACTTTGCTCTGCCTATTTCGTAGTTCTTTAGAATTCTTTTAAAGTTCGAAAGTATATATTCGTAGAAATCCGAGCATGTATCATCACATGCATTGTACACTGCTTTCGGGTAGTTGTATACGTATAGCGCTATTTCATCAAGTATCTCGGATAACAGGCTCTCCTCGCCCCTTTTAAAACGGGCAATAATATTTTTAATCTTCTCATCATTTATATTCATAAACGGTATTGCTGTTCCCCGACAAAATGTATGTTAACGGAATAACTTTTTTGCCACGGTAGGCCATCCTCTTCATGTAGAAAAATGCCTTCCCTATACTGATACCTTCAAATATCAACCGGTAGAATTCCAGAATATACCCCGTGCTGTCGAAATCGGGGATTTGAAATCTTGTAAAAACAACATTCCCGACTCCTGATTTTAAAAGAGACTTGCCGTAATCAATTTGATCCCCGCAGAAACTCAAAAAGATAAACTTTGGCTGTTTTTTCAGCTTTAACTCATTACCGAGAAAAACTTTTTCGTCTCCAAGCAGGAATCCTCCACTATTGTGCCCAGCAATATGGATGAGGTCGTAATTCTCAAGATATTCAAAAAACTCAGGTATCGATATACTTCTGGAAATGAAATCACACCTTATACCGAGATTAGTTAAGAAATTGAATACCTTTTTCCCTTCTATATACGCCCATTCATACCCGGATGTGGGATCTGCAAGAACCAGAGCATTTTTTATCTTTGCCTTCTCAGGCAGTACCATATTTTTAACACCGTATGTAATTATGCTTTTTTTGAATAAAAAATCAGTATAACTCAACAACTCAAGTGGCAGTTTCCAGATTTCTTTATCTACGATAAAACTAATTGCATATCCATTCTTGTTTGAAAAGATGTTCCCTTCAAAACCGCTAAAGAGTATATCAAACGCCCTCCGGCCGACATCCAGGGCGTACTTCAAAAAGTTCTTGAAATTGTTATCGAGGATAGACCTCTGAACAGAATCAAGTGTGTAATTAACCATTTCCATACTTAGTTGTGAAAAATCGTAATAATCCTCCATCAGAACTAAAGATCTATTATACATACCTTCATATCTTGTAACTCTTATCTTTTCCCCTACAAGTTCAATATTGAAAACAAGCGGTAAAAACATTTTGTTTATCATCTCAAGCCGCTCAATAACCTTTTGTGTGCTGACACTGTCCATGCTGAAGCTGTGTACGTTCAGCACAGTTGAATCGATTCTTACTCCCCTGTCATAGAACTCGTGTGTTTTGATTTTTACAGAGATATAGTAGTATAGCCTATCAACCCTGCCTAATCCGTTAAATGGACCGTTAACTGGATTTTTCTCTTCCCGGTACCTTCCATCTACAACAAGAGGGCCGTATATTAAACTTTCGTCCGTGCTGTACATAAAAACCAGATCGTTTTTCTTAAGTAATCTAAGATTGTACCACCTTGCCTGATTTCTGGGTACCCGTATAAGTTTTGACTTTAATGTTAGATCAATATTTTTTCTGTCGCTTGGAATCAAAAATGCCATATTCAATCGAAATCTAAATCACCTTTCGACTTGTATTGCCCTATAAGTGAGGATTTTATTCAGCGGGCCGGGTAAAATTATAACAGGTAGCATCACAATAAGTAGAATTGTAAACAGTACACTGATCAAAATCCCCTAACATACAGGGGTTTTAAATAACCTTTTTTCAGACCTTCTCCTAATTCCTTATCAAGAACAAGCGAAGGAATTACAGAAGCCCGGGGATATCTGAATTCTACTCTGATTTTATCAAGGTTTAAATTTACACCATCCGTAATATCATTAAAATCATCTTCAGAGGCGACTATGTAATCCGGTCTATGCCTGCTTATATATTCTACAAAATCGTTTCTGCTTAAAACCGTATACTCGCCTATCCTTTTTTTCATATTGTAGAAAGCCGCAAAAACTTCACCCTTTCTCGATCTAATCATAGATACAATAGGGGTTTCACATCTGTTAACATCAAATGCCAGTATGTCCAGAGTTGATGCTCCACCAACAGGGATTCCCAAAACCTGGGCCAGTGTATTTACAAAACTCAGGCCAACCCTGATTCCCGTAAAAGAACCGGGTCCAACACCGGCATACAGTTCTTTTATATCATTTACATCAGCATTAACTCTTTTCAATAGAAAATCAACGCTCTGAACTATCCCCTGTGAGTGAGTAATATCGAAAAGTATATCGATACCGGCAAATTTTTTACCTTCTCTTAAATAAATAGAAAAGTACCTCGTGGATGTCTCTACAGAGAGTATCATATACCGTGCACCCCAACCGTTATATTTCTCTCTCCGTTTTCACCTATACTTATCTCCACAGAGTAATACCTGTTAAGCAGGTTCAAGGCCTTTTTCCCCCACTCTATAACGGTAATGCCACTATCATCGTATATGTAATCCTGAAGTAGTAGTTCAATCTCCCCTTCATCATCAATGCGGTACAGATCAAAATGATACAGATTATATAAACCCTCATAAATGTTTAAAATAGAAAATGATGGGCTTGTCACCTCTTCATCTATATCCAGTGCATCTGCAATTCCCTTAACAAAAACTGTTTTACCGCCTCCAAGAACCCCATCGAGCAGTACAATATCCTGTGATTTTAGTTTAGAACCAAAATCCGCACCTATTTTTCTCGTCTCTTCAGGAGAATTGCTGGTGTACCTTTCTATTACAACCATACCGCTTTCTCTTGCATCAATCTTTCTGTTAAACTGTAATGTATCTATTTAATTTCTGTATGAAAAGAATAATTTAACTCAAGTCCAAAAAGCAGTATCAACCATGATATATATATCCATATCAATAGGATAGGAATAAACACAAGAGAACCATATATTACATTCATCTGCGAGAAATTTTTCAGGTACACATTATACCCCAGCCTGGCAAACCATAAAAGCACTCCTGAAACAAGAGCTGATAACACAGAATAAAAAAAGTTTAATTTTCGATGGGGAACAATATAGAAAAGAAAAAGCAGAAGAACTCCATGAAAAAACATACTCAATGCTATATTTACTGCAGGCTTGCTCCCAACAAGATCAAAGGATATTCCTAAATACTTATTGATAGAAGAAAAATGCTGAAAGTAAAATAGAATTAAAAGTATCGACGGAATAATGGATATAAACATAATATACTTCAAAAAATATATTAACACCCCGACCTTTTTCCTGATTCTCCATATCCGGTTGACATTGTTAATTATCAGAAAAAACAACCAGAATGAAATTATAAAAACCAGTACAAAATTTATTGCTCCTATATTTTTCCCGATACTTTTAAAATCCCTGATGTACTCTACTATTTTTTCAGCCTGATCTGGTATAAAAAACAGGGTAATTTTATCGGTTATCAGCGGATAAATAAAATCATATACTCCCGCCAGCATAAGTCCTTTAACTATCAGGGTAATAAAGGGCACAACTATCAACAGGGTTATAAAACTTAGAGACCTAGCCTCAATATCGCACCTGTCATTTCTGAAACGTTTTAAAGTGGATATTAAAATATTAACAACATTTGTTATAATAGGAGAGTGAATCACATTTAGCCTCATAAAAGACAACTGTTGAAAACGGATTACAGAGTTTCATAATCGTAAAGGAGGGCAAAAATTTCGTTTTTGTACCTCTTATCAATCTTTGTAAATTGAATATGCATTATCCAGTTTCTCTTTGCCGGGTTTCTTTCAATTCTTTTAACTTTCCCATAACCAACAACTTTATAATCCTCCTTAAGTTCAAACTCCACTTTAACGTAGTTGTTTTTGTCTACCGGAGCTGTTGTTTCTATTGACAACCCGCCCACTGAAATATCAATAATGGTTCCCCAGTGGGCATCCTTTCGATCAACAATGGCCTTTTTTCTTCCATCCTGTTCAATGACTCTCAATCTCACAAATATCACAGGTATTCTTACATTCTTACGGGGATATCTTCTCTTCTGGACTCTTGTAATCTTGTTTGTGTGTTTAAGGCATATGTACTGATCAACATCAGTAACAACAACATCGAGTACCTTTGTTTCAAAATTGTACGCAGCATCGTTTTCGCGCCAGTAAGAGCAGTTTAATTTTAACTTCCCCCACGCTACGGTTTTACCCGGAGGAAGCATTGGGATACTTATTCCAAAGCAATCATCATCATTTTTAACAACCGATACCGAAAAGAAGCCCACTTTTGGTACCTCTATCCTTAACTTTGCACCTACAGGTATTGCTTTTGTGGTGGCAACTCCTTTTACAGCGCGATTTCTCGCTATCTTGTTTCTTATTCTATAGTACATATTTATTATGTCGTCTTTTGATTCCCCCTTGACTTCTTTCAGACTTACCCTTCTGATTGCCCTCTGAATACATCCGTCCAGTATTGCAGTCGAAGTAAATACCATAGTGGGCCTCGTAAGTCCATAGGCCTGAACCAGCTTTCTGAGGACCTCTGTTTCCTGCTTTGTTAGACCTCTCATCTTTGCAAGTTGATAAAAGTTATGCCACCCTGTTCCCGTTGGCTTTCCAGTTCTTTTTCTTGTTCCGGTTCCGGATGCCCTCGAAGCAAGGTAGAAAACAAGCCCTATTACGATAAAAATGACTATAAGAATTATAATTTGACCTGGAGTAGGAGCAGATATTCTAAAAGCAGTTATATCCAACTTGCAACCTCTTTATTTTAAATGCCTGTTGCTATAATAATTTACTACATTAATGCAAATTTTCATCTATATTTATGCCTCTAGTGAACTTATCGACAATTATTGATATTTTTTTATAAGAACAAGATGTCTATCTCACAATTTTTCTATAGACACGGGGTATTTTATGTCTTTTTTTGCCGGGAGTATACCTATAGATTGAAAAAATTATATTCAACCTTTTATTACCGGGCAGCCTGGATGGAACTATCATTCTCAGCGGAAGTTTTAACTCATCCCTGCCCACAATAATTTTAATACCAATACCACCAACCTGGGTAATACTCATGGCATCAATAACCGATCTTCTCGATATAGAGGGGATCTTAATTTTTATCTCCCTATCCCTTCTGAATTTGACAGTCCTCACCGATTTCTCTTCGAGAAAATCAAAAAGGAACTCGTTGCCAAACTTTTCGGGATAAGATCTAAAATAATAGATGAGGGAAAAAAGATCGAAAAGATCGTTTTTAAAGGAGAGTTTTTTTACCAGCTTGCCGTTTTTATCCTTTATGATAATCTTCTTTTCATCTTGATATATCTCATAAATTAAATAGCCTCTTCTCTTCCCCTCAACAATCCCCTTTTCTACTCTCAACGGAAGGAAGGTATCCCCATCAACATAAATTTTCCATCTGTCATCAAGTCTGTAAAAGATACTCACAAATGGTGATGTTTTGGAACGGCCGGATATAATCCATGCATTCCTTCCCCTGTACGGAGCCCTGTCCACAACTGTAATAGTCTGGTACCCAACTACGAATCCGGATGCATATATTTTATACTCTATACTTTCGCCCACGGAAAAAGGCTGTGCTTTCGATACTTTCAAGATTAAAATGACAAAGGTAACCAGAAAGATCCAGAGAGTTCTTAAACCTCCCCTACCCGGTACACTCATTTTTTAGACATTCTCCAGAGTTATTCATTAAGACAGTTAATATACTTCAATAAAATACCTGTAAACTTCTATGAATCTATTTAACAATGTCACAGGACTCAGGACAATTATTTACCGATAAAACTTGTTATATCATTAAATGTTACAAATATCAACAAAACAATAAGCATGGCAAATCCAACCGCCTGAATCCTCTGTACTACAACAAGGTTTGGCTTCTTTCTTGTTATCATCTCATACAGTGCAATAACTATATGACTACCATCGAGGGCTGGAAATGGAATTAGATTCATGATGAAAAAGGCTATGCTGATGTAACTCATAACCTGGAGGAAATAGACAAATCCCTCTTTTGCGATCACACCCGATATATAAATAATCTTCGCCGGACCCGCAATAGCTGTCTTCGCACGAATCTTGCCCCCTACAAGCAGTACAATTCCTCTTACGGTATCCCTCGTAGCCTTGATGGAGCTTTTAAACCCGAGCTCAATTGATTTATAAAGGGGATAATGCGGTGATTTGTACTTTATCTGTTTAAAGTACAAACCAAGAGGGTCGTTTGGAGTCTTTTTGAGATTAACATCAACGGTAAATCTCTTATGATTTCTCTCAACTAAAAGAGTTACACGCTTTGCCCCTTTTTTAATCGATTCATCGAGAATCCTGTAAAAATCGATCTGATTCTTTATCTTTACCCCGTTTATTTCAACTATTCTATCATTTTTCATTAAACCGGCCTTAAGCGCCGGGCTACCGGCTGTAAAGCCACCTATTACAGGGTCCACCCAGGGATAGATTCCTATAAGCCCCCTCCCAGTGGACTTATCAATTGCAGGGGTTACTGTTACCTCTATTTTCTTTCCATCACGAAGTACTTCCAGTTTGATTTTTTTAAGGGCGTTTCTAACTATATTCTCAGTTATATCGTCCCAATTTCTAACCCTGCTTCCGTTAATCCCTATTATGATATCACCGTCGCGCAATCCTGCTTTTTGAGCAGGTGTTTCACCCTGCATCCCTATATCTTTTGGATTTGCAAGGATTATCCTGTTGGGATATGTGTTTATCTGGTAACCAATAATCATAATAAGGGAAAACAACAGGAACGCCAGTATATAGTTTGATAAAGGGCCACCGAGGGCAACAAGTATTCTATTGATCGGAGGGCTGGAATAGTACTCCTCCCTGCTTCCCGTCAGTTCATCCTGAAGAGAATCTCCGGCCATTTTACAGTAGCCACCAAATGGAATAAAGCCAAGCTGAATCTTTGTTCCTTTCCATTTGAAAAGTACAATCCCTTTTCCCCAGCCAATAGAAAAAACTTCTACTCTTATTCCAACAGCCCTTGCCATCACAAAATGTCCGAATTCGTGGATGAAGATAAGTATACCGATAGAAACAATGCCAAGAACAATAGTTGTAGCCATAAAGCAATACCTCTTTCAACACACCAGAATAATGAAAAAGTAAAACAGGGGCAGT
>JALXDB010000471.1 GCA_026990615.1 Spirochaetota bacterium | reverse complement strand
GCATATTATTTACTTCTGTCCTATCTTTTCCATTACTTCATCTGGAATATCAAAATTTGCTGCTACCTTCTGTACATCGTCGTTGTCTTCCAATTTTTCTAGCAGGGATAAAACCTTCTCGGCTGTTTTTTCATCGAGTTTAACGGTGGTTTTGGGAATTCTCATAACTTCAGACATAAGAACCTCAACTCCCCGTTCCTTGATAGCATCGGTTATATCTGCAAGATCTTCAGGAGATGTAATTATTTCCCATACATCTCCCTCCAACTTTATATCATCTGCTCCTGCCTCAAGTGCCACTTCCATTATAGTATTCTCATCATACCTTTCAGCACTCACAGTAATAACGCCCTTGTTCTCAAAAATCCATGAAACGCATCCATTTTCACCCAGATTCCCGCCGTTCTTCGAAAGAATACTTCTTATCTCGGCTGTAGTTCTATTTCTGTTATCGGTCATTGCATCTATCATTATTGCCACACCGCCTGGTCCGTATCCTTCGTATATGACTTCCTCGAGGTTATAACCTTCAAGTTCTCCTGTTCCCTTCTTTATAGCCTTTTCTATATTCTCCTTCGGCATATTGGCTTCTTTCGCCTTTTGAATAACAGTTCTCAATCTGGGATTTGCTTCCGGGTCTCCACCCCCAAGTCTTGCAGCAACTGTGATTTCCTTGATCAATTTAGTAAACAATTTACCCCTTTTAGCATCTAACGCACCTTTTTTGTGTCTGATTGAATGCCATTTACTATGTCCTGACATAACACCTCCAAAATATTATTCTTGTCCTTAATTTATCAGTCAAATTAAGATATTATTTATTTTATAATAAAACAAATATATTTTAAATCACTATTTTTACTATATCCATACCCGTAGTTCAGTCCTATTTAGAGTTAAATCCATTAAAAACTTTTTCATTTATCATGCCCCTCTTACACAATGATACCAGTATCGGCGGTTTGTTCACAATAATAAACTCGGGCAATTTTAAACATTATCAATGGTGTGTATTCTCTTTCTGTAAATATCTCTCAACTCATTAAAAAACCTGATTGATTCATCCCTCCGATAATCCCTGTACGTCCACTCCCAGTCTGAAAATGTCCCCTTTCTCCAACGGAGTGTAACTTCAGCGTAAATTCCATTTCCGAGGTACAACCTGTGTTGAAAGTTCTTTGTCGTTGCAAGCACAACCTTGGCAAGAGTCAAGTACCCCGGATCTATATTAACCATTCTTTTTCCATTTTCCGAAAAATGCCTCTTTTCAATAAAGTTTCCCTGGAGCTTAATCTCCACTATACTTTCCATATCTATAAGTCTGTCAAATCCAAAAAATACTCTGTAAATTGGTTTACCCATCTCCTCATCATAGTAGGAGCTTTCTGTAAACTCAAATATATCCGATTTGAACAGTATTCTACCAAAATACGATGAAATTACATCCTTAATTTTCTCGAGGTTCATGTTACCAGTGTATAACACGCCGCAGAACAGAATTGCCCTTTTTGGAATATTAACTACCCCATCCTGTTTATCTCTCCCATTCAGCCCAGATTATATCTGTTTAACTGTTCATACACAGGCCCTTTTCTGGTTAATGTCGACTTAAACATTACAAGACTATCTATAACAAAACTACCAAAAGAGGCATCAGAGTGTTCTAAAATTTTATTAACCAGTGTGTTGTTGCTCATCCTCTTAACCCTTCCTATTGTTAGATGAGCCTTAAATTCTCTTTCATCTCTATTTGCGTTTATACCCTTTTCCATAATAACAGTTCTGACAAAAGCATTGGCTTTTTTTAACATTTCAGAACTGTCTTCCACACCGCACCATATAACCCTTGGTCTTCTGGGGTTGGGAAATGCAGAAACCCTTTTTATACTAACCTCAAATGGAGAAACAACACTGCCCAAATCCTTAAGACTTTCATCAAGTAAATTGTAATCGGATTCCCGTACATCCCCGAAAAAATATACCGTTATATGAATATTATCCGGCTCTACCCACTTCACACCACCATCAAACCTTTTAAAGTCATCCAAAAGATAGCCAAGCTCTTTTTTGATTTTATCCGGTATTTCCGCAGCGATGAATAGCCTCATTTGAAGCTCCTTTAGATCTTCTTAACAAGCCTTATAAGCACTGATAATGCCTTATTTACACTTCTCAATCTTACCGTCTCCCTATCCCCTCTAAAATGATTTTCGAGTGACTCAAGAATGTTATGGCCTTTTAAACCGTATCCTATGAATACTGTTCCCACAGGTTTTTCAGGAGTTCCCCCCGTCGGACCCGCAATACCCGTAATAGATATTCCAATATCGGTTTCAAACCTTCTCATAACCCCCGCTGCCATTTCTTTTGCAGTTTGGTGGCTCACTGCACCGTAACGTTCCAATGTTTTTCCACTAACCCCAAGCAGATTTTCTTTCGCAGTATTGCTGTAGGAGACAACTCCGCCTAAAAAATAATCCGAAGAACCCGATATATTGGTAATAGTTTTTGACAGATAGCCCGCAGTACAGGATTCTGCAGTGGATAAAGTAAGACCCTTTTCTTTTAACAGTTTACCGGCTACCTCTTCAAGTGAAAGATTTCCGACCGACACAAGGTAATCCTTAAGCTTTTCTTTTATTTCTTCCATACAGGGTTTTAAATTTCCATTTAAAGTTTCAAGCCTTACTCTTATTATTCCATTGTTTGAACGTGTTCCGTATTTGACCCCGGGATACCCGGCTATTATCTTGCTTATTCTGTTATCCAGGGTATATTCTGCAATGTCAGTAAAGATAAGAAAGTCAAACCTGTATCTGTCATCCGAAAGGCCTCTATTTTTAATTATTGGAATTACGCTGCTATCAAACATACTTTTCATTTCAGCTGGAACCCCTGGAAGTGAGAAAATAAACTTTTCTTCCTTCTCGAGGTAGAATCCGTATGCAAGCCCCACATCGTTTTCAAGAGGTAAAGACCCTCTGGGAATAAGTGCCTGTGACTCATCAGAGTCCCTGAACTCCCTTCCTCTATCCGAATACCATTTTTTTAATTTCTCAACACCATCTCTGTAGTAAACAAACTCGATATTCAATGCTCTCGAAATGATCTTCCGGGAGATGTCATCTCTGGTGGCCCCCAGTCCGCCTGTAAAAATAAAAATACCATTGTTTTCAAGAATGTCGCCGGCATGCTTCTCTGCTACTGGA
>JALXDB010000470.1 GCA_026990615.1 Spirochaetota bacterium | reverse complement strand
TATAAAAATGGAGACAAAGGCTATTACGGAGAGAGGACTATCTGTTTCTATTTTAATCTGAGAGATAACTAAACTCTTTGAAATAATCCATATTAACCCTATCCCGAAGATCATTATTGAATCGGAAGCCCCAATCAGTATAAAGCTTTTTTTAGCAGCGGCAGAGCTCTCCTCATCTGACTGTGACATCAATTTATAGAGGGTGTAACCGAGTATTCCCCACAGTGCTATAAATGTAAAAAGGTTATCGACTAAAACAACAGAAATTGAAATGGCAACGGTAAACAGGTAGTTGGAAAAGTAATGCCTTACATAGAATTTGCTCGTATATGCGATTGAATAGATGGCATACAGCACACCAAATAGAGCAATAAATAGAATAATAGTTTTGCACAGTGGATCAACAAATATATTGAAGAACTCCTGGGCGGATTCTAGACCTAAAAGAGCAGGTAGCCGGATCGAAATTTTGCTACTGTTTAAATTAAAAATCTTAACGGCAAAATAAAATACAACAGAGCAGATCAGCAGAGTGAGCACACCTTTTATGATTCTTAATCTTTCAGGGATCAACCAGAAAAATATCCCTGCAATTATAGGCAATAGAATTAAATAAAATAACTCATTCATTCAAATAACCCTGCAAAAAGTTTTTTACTATACACAATTATGATTATACATACAAGAACATACCAGTATAGCCCAATCGATACATTGCAACATGGATTATATTAAACTTTAAGCAGCAATTTTAATTAAGCAGTTACACAAAACTAAACGGCTAGAAATTAACTGGAAGCAGAACTACAGACTCAAGAAGGAGCTCAGATGTTTTTGATGCAATTCAATCAAAGATCAATTTATTTTCTAGATTGAATCACATTTCCCGATCGATTAACGATTTTATATGAAATGAAATACCTTGTCAAGATAAATTTTCTGATTTTCAAATTTTTTCCTTGACATGTAAAATACCTTTGGTGTAGAATTAAGTCCGAAAAAAGTACCTTAGCATCCTTGCTGGTAGAACCCTGTGATGTGAGGCTAAACATCAAACTGGGTTTTCTATTTCAGCATCATTGTACTGTTTCCGCCCTTATTAAATGAAGCCTCATATAACCGTTCTTTCATAATTTGCTGTATAAAAAGTTTATACAGGAATTATGAGACTGCTTGCGTTTAATTAATTTCTACTATTCTATACTTGCTTAATGTTGTTTATATCGTGAATTGCACCTGACATAGGCGATCTTATAACAAGAAAATCCCGTGTTAAACGGGTACATGAGGATATTTAATATATGAATGAGATCTATTTCGTAACAACAGACAACTTTAAAAAGCTGTTATCAGAACTATTAGCCGACTATGAAACCTTCATTTCATCGCAAAAAGGCGGGCTTCAATACTTTGAAACTTTAGATAAAGAAAACATAAAAGAAATTAACCCCTTTGGTCATAGAACTTTTGAACCCCTTAAGAACTTCTTTTTCAGAGCAAGAGAAATTGTAGCAGAAGATTTTGAAGACAGCATACCGGCCGATAGGAAGAGGCCCCTATGCATAGTTGGAGCCAAATCATGCGACTTAAAGGGATTTTTAGTGGAAGACCTTGTGTTTATGAATCATGATTACACAGATCCTTCATACAAGCTGTACAGAGAAAAGAGTTTAATAATATCCACTGACTGTACAGATGTTCTCGATACATGTTTCTGCACAGCACTCGGGCTTGACCCGTTCCCAAAGGAGAATTTCGATTTGAACATCTCTCCGGCAGGGAATGGGTACATTTTTGAAGTGGGCTCGGAGAAGGGACAGAAACTCGTATCAGATATGAAATCCCTGTTTGAAACTCCGGAAGATAAACACCTGAAAGAACGGGACAGCAGGCGTCAAACTGTCAAAGAATCGGTAAATAAGAATATTAAAGATAACGATATCCCCACATACACCAGCTACAGTGGAATTATAGAAAGAAATTACAACTCCGATATATGGAAGGACGAAGCAAATACATGTGTCGAATGCGGCGCATGCAATACAGTTTGCCCGACCTGTCACTGTTTTCTCCTGTACGACCAGCAGGATGAATCAAAGCTTGCAAGATTGAGGGTATGGGACTCATGCCTGATAAAGGAGTTTGCCCTTGTTGCCGCAGGGGTAAATCCGAGGCCATTTCTATGGATGAGATTGAGAAATAGATTTGAAAAGAAGTTCGACTTTTTCCATAAAATAGCAAACTTCTATGCCTGTACGGGATGCGGCCGCTGTATTCTGGCCTGCCCGGGCAAAATAGATATAAGAAGAGTTATAAGAAGGTTGGTCGAGAATGAATAAGATTAAAAATCCATACCGGCCTATAAAAGCTGAAGTAATTGATGTAATAACCGAAACCGAGAATATCAAAACAATAAGGATGAAACCTTCTGAGGAGATTTCATTCAAAACCGGGCAATTTATAGAGCTGACTGTTCCCGGCGTGGGCGAAGCTCCCTTCACCCCTTCATCGAGACCTTCTATAAAGGATATGCTGGAAGTAAGCGTAATGAAGGTAGGTAAGGTGACAAGAGCAATACACGAGCTGAAAAAGGGAGACATTGTGGGAATTAGAGGGCCTTTCGGCAACGGATATCCAATGGAGGATTTTAAAGGGAAAGAGATTCTTATAGTCGGGGGTGGATGCGGTTTTGCCCCATTAAGAAGCTTGATGTATGAATTCTTCGAACACGAGGGAGAGTTTAAAAAACTGTTCTTCAGGGGCGGATGTAAAACATCAAAGAACTTTCTCTACCGCTCGGAGCTTGAACAGTGGGCAAAGAGAAAGGACCTGAATCTGGAGCTAACAGTCGACGAGGTTAACAGTGAATGGAACTGGAAGGTGGGTGTTGTAACAACGATTCTTGACGATGTTGATATGGATTATTCCAGCGGGATTGCAGTTGTATGCGGGCCGCCAATAATGATGAAGTTTGCAACGAAAAAACTCCTCGACATGGGGTTCAAGGAGAGTAATCTCTACCTCTCGATGGAGAGAAATATGTCGTGTGGAATTGGAAAGTGCGGACACTGCAGGCTCGGCATCTACTATACATGCAAAGACGGGCCCGTTTTTAGATACGACATGATAAAGGATTATCCAGATATATGGGACTGATTACATCAGCATGGTAATGGTAATAGATACATTTGACTTTAACTTGCCGTTATTTGACGAAT
>JALXDB010000469.1 GCA_026990615.1 Spirochaetota bacterium | reverse complement strand
AATATCTATTAGGGCGAAATTCGAATTTTTAAATATATAATTATAACAAATTACACGCTACTTTTTATAGTATTAAAGATATAAAATTATGTATTTTTTGAATTAAAATTGAAAACTCGACATTGGTCCTATCAACAATACGTAGTTTCAATACGACAATTTTCAGCATTTATATAATTCTCACTAAAAATAAAAATATCCAAAGAACGTCATCCTTTTAAAGATTTTACAATTGTTCTATTGTATCCAACTAGCAAAGACCATCTAACATGGATTCTTAGCATTCCTTTATTTTAATTCAGCACAAAACCTATTTTTTTAAAACTATTAAAATTTACTCTTAAAACCTACTTCTTACTCTAAAAACTAATCTTCATCGGCATAATAATATTTAAATATCCCTTCTCTTCTCTGCCCTTTACAGTTATTGCTCTCTCAGAATCTTCAAAATCAACTACAACTGCCTCTGAATCTATCTCTCTCAGGCACTCAAGCATGTACTGATAGTTTAATGCTATATCTATGTCCTCTCCACCATACTCTATAGGAATCTCTTCCTCAGCCCCTCCCATTGTCTGGCTCTGTGTAGACACTATCATTCTACCCGGAAGGATTGATAGCTTAACTCTCTTAAAGGCCTCATCGACCAAAACCGACACCCTCTTTATCGCACTTAAAAAAGTTTCCCTATCCACAATAAAGAAATTCTCTCTATCTACAGGTATTATTTTCTTATAGTCCGGAAACTTCCCCTCAATCAGATTGGACACCATGCTCACGTTGTCGTACTTAATGAAAATTTGATTTTTGCTGAAACCTATAGATACGTTTTGGTCCTCGAAGGAGTACTTAAGCAGCTCGCTCAGGGCAGTTTTTGGTACTATTACCCCTTCATCAGGAATCATAGAACCATCGTCCTCAACACCTATATCGCTCAATTCTTTTTCGACAAGTGCAAGCCTTTTTCCATCTGTGGCAACCATTGCAAGTTTCCCGTCATATATCTCCATAAAAACTCCGGTAAGGGCATACTTGCTCTCATCCTGAGAAATTGAGAATATAACCTTCTTTATCATAGATCTTAAAATTTCAGCATCCACCACAAATTCGCTTCCATCTATCTCGGTCTTAACCACAGGGAAACTTTCTCTATCCACTCCTAACAGTGTAAATTTTGCATTAATAGAACTATCCAGACTCTTCACAAGAAGTTTGTTACTGTCTGTTTTCAGAAGTATATTACTGTCCGGGAGCTCCCTTATTATGCTCAGAAGTTTTCTTCCACTAACAACAATTGATCCCTCATCCTGAACATCTACATTACCAGAAACCCTTATTCCGGTTTCCAGATTAGATGATGTTATATAAAGTTTATTGTCTTTGCCCTCGATAAGAACATTGGATAGAATTGGCAATGATGATCTAGTACTAGTTATGCTGTCTGCAAGGGACAACTGTTTTGAAAGCTGTTTTTTATCCGCTATTATGTTCATAGTCCTGGTTAACTCCTTAAAAAGAATTTAAATTTATATAGTAATAGTAGTAATAGTGTTCATATTGTTGAAAACTCTTTTAATTGATATTCATAAATGAATTGCATTGTAATTCATCCTGTTGAAAACTTTATCTAAATTTTTAGTTTTTATTTTTATCGAAATTCTTGTGTAAAAGATCGAAAATATCAACAATTTATCAGTAAGTATAGAGCAAGTTTTTAATAGGTTACCAACATTTTTCAAGAACGTACCAACAGTTTATATTCATCTTTAACTGTTTTCTCTTATTGATTGTATTATTCTATCGATCCTCGCTCTAAATGCATCATCGCTTTCATATTTTTTCTGTATCTTTGAAATGGCATGTATAACAGTAGAGTGGTCTTTGCCGCCAAACTCGTTTCCTATCTCTGTTGTGGAATATTCTGTAAGTTTTCTGGCTATAAACATTGCTATCTGTCTTGGAAGGGCAATATTTTTTGCTCTCTTTTTGCTCTTCATATCCGAGAAGCTTACGTTGTAAGAGTTTGCCACCTTTTTTTGAATTAGATCTATAGTTATATTCTCAACACTTCTTGCAGTTATTTTATCTTTAAGGGCCTTCTTTGCCAGGTCCAGAGTAATCTCCTGATTCATAATGTCATGGTATGCATAAAGTTGTTTTAATGCCCCTTCAAGATCCCTTATATTTGATGTTAAATTTTCTGCAATAAATCTTATAACCTCATCTGGAATAACGTAGTTCTCCTCTTTTATTTTCTGCCTTAAAATCAACTCCCTCATTTCAAAGTTTGGAGGTTGAATGTCAGCTGTTAATCCCCATTCAAACCTGCTTCTAAGCCTCTCTTCCAGTCTTTTGAGTTCTTTAGGAGGTCTATCGCTTGTAAATACCATCTGTTTTTTAGCTGCATATAGGGTGTTGAAAGTATGAAAGAGTTCCTCCATTGTTCCTTCTTTTCCCTGAATGTTGTGTATATCATCTATCAGAAGCAGATCGGCCTTTCGGTATTTAATTCTGAAACTGTTCATTGTTCCCTTTTGTATTGAGGTGATATAATCATTCATAAAACTCTCACCGGTTATATATAGAATCTTCATCTCGGGGAACTTATCTATTACGGTATGTCCAATAGCGTGAAGGAGATGTGTCTTTCCGAGGCCAACTCCGCCGTATAAGAAAAGGGGATTGTAGAATTTCCCTGGATTTTCTGCAACCTTCTTTGCCGCGGCTGCGGCAAGGTCATTGCTATCTCCGACTACAAACTTATCGAAAGTATACTTGGGATCAAAAAGTTTATGTCTCGGGTCAATTCTTTTGGTCTTAATGGCAATTGAGTTTCCCATTGTTCCATTCTCTTCATTCGAGATATCCTCCGATCTATCCACGATGATCTTAACTTTTAACTTTTTGTCTGATAAGTTGTTGAGAATATCGAGTATTCTGCCGAGGTATCTCTCTTCTATAATATCCTTTACAAGTTTTGACGGGACTGAGAGGATAATACTCCCATTTTTAATGCCCTTTAGATTTAGCCTGTTTATCCATGTGTTGTATTCTTGATAGGATAGTTGAGTAGAGAGCTGGTTGAGAGTTTCGTTCCAAACTTCAGAGTCCATAATGTTATCCGTGTATTTTTATATGTCTGTTTAATTGAAAACAAATGCTATTATAGATTTTTATAGAATAAAATACAAGAGTTTGTTTTTATTATAATACCCACAACTATGT
>JALXDB010000468.1 GCA_026990615.1 Spirochaetota bacterium | reverse complement strand
CGCAGATTAAGAAGCTTGATAAAATCATTGAAAATAGAAGAAAGATCGCCGCATTTTACGATAGAGCAGTTATGGAATCCCGGGCTTCTCTCGTTGGCAGGGAGAACGGCCAGGAGATAGTTTTCACAAAATATGTTGTACAGTCAGAAACTCCCTTCGGTGAAGCCAGAAAATTCTTTAATAGGTATAAAATAGACATAGAAAAGGCTTTAGGCAGTCCGATTCATAGTATACTGGGCCTTAAGCAGGATGATTTTAAGAATGCTGAATATCTGAACAACAGACTTTATGCAGTTCCTTTTTATCCAAAATTGGGTAAGAAGGATGTTGAACTGGTAGTTAAATGTATTAAATCCATTCTTTAGAGTAAAGGAGTAGAGCTGTGAAGATTAAAGAGATCGGAATTGTACTGAAGAGGGATGACAGGGAAATGAGAAGGCGGATATCCCCGATAATCGATTACTGCAATGAGAAAGGGATCGGGTATTTTATTCTTCCATCCCAGGAAGAAACGGAACTGATTGATATTAAAAAGGATATTAAAGATTGTAACCTGTGTATATCTTTTGGTGGGGATGGTACATTACTGTTTGCCGCCAGGATGTTTTCACCCTATAAGATACCCATAATTGGTATTAATCTGGGCGGGCTCGGCTTTATTACAGAGCTCAAAGAGTCCGAAATGCTCGAAAGCTTGAAGGCATGCGAAGAAGAAACCTTTTTTATTGAAGAGAGGATGATGATAGATGTCTCTATATTAAGGGACAGGTTCAGACAGTACAGGGCTACGGGGTTGAACGATCTGGTTATTAGCTCTGGCGGAATATCAAGGTTGATAAATATTCAGGCTTTTGCAGGAAAGAACTTCATAGGGGACTACAGGGCCGATGGAGTTATAGTTTCTACGCCGACCGGTTCAACAGCTTACTCTCTTTCTGCCGGTGGCCCTATACTTGAACCCACAATGGAGGCATTTGTTATAAGCCCGATTTGTCCCCATACACTTGGAACAAGGCCACTTGTTATTCCATCTGACAATGTAGTAAGGCTCAAGGTTGTATCGAGGGACAGGGAAGTAACCGCTACAATTGATGGACAGATAGCGATTGATCTTGAATGGAACGATGAGGTTATTGTTAAGAAGTCAAAGATTGTAACCAAACTGATTTCCCTCGGAAAGAGAAGCTTCTTTGATATTGTAAGAGAAAAACTATCATGGAAACATTAATATAGCAGCTAATCATGAAAGAAATACAATCTAACAGCTTGCTGTTTTGATTAGGATACGGAGGTATAGAGTTTGAGCTATAAACAGCGGGCAGTATTGCATCTTTTTGTGCTGATTATACGGGACTTTTGATGTCCATTTAATTTTTTGTAGGGACAAATTTTAGAGTTGGAGAGAATAAAAGTCTGTTTGAAAGGCACTTTATCGGGTAGAATGAATAGCTTTTCTGCAGGCTGAAAATGGCCATTTAATGGGGTAAGTAGCACATGAGAAGGCGACAGGGGGGATACTATCCCGGTGTGGTCCAAAATCTTTATCTAAATGAGAATTAATTGAATAAGATCATTTTTAATGGTAGTGTTGTAGAAAAATGTTAAAAGAGATATTTATTAAGAATTATGCACTTATTGATGAAATAACACTTCGATTCAGTCCGAATCTTACAATCTTGAGCGGAGAGACGGGTGCGGGCAAGTCCATCATTATCGGAGCCCTGGGTTTGATTCTTGGCCAGAAAGGGAAGACATCTCTTGTAAGGACGGGCGAAAAAAACTGCGTAGTTGAAGGGCGATTTGCTGTTTCAAAAGACCATCCCGTATGGAAGTTACTTGATGACATGGGGATACCAGGAGATGATGAAGACCTGGTAATTAGAAGGGTAATAACCAGTACAGGACTTTCCAGGAGCGTTGTAAATGGCTTTCAGGTATCTGTTAGGGACCTTCAGGATATAACTTCCTATCTGATTGACATTCACGGTCAGCATGAGCATCAATCTTTGTTGAACGTAAAAACACATCTAAAGCTTCTTGATAAATATGGAAAACTTGATAATGATCTGATGAAGTACAGAACCAGCTATACAAAGCTTGTCGGGCTTGGGAAGAAGCTATCCGAGTTAATTATCGATGAAAAGGAGAAGGAGAGAAGAATAGACATGCTGAGGTTTGCCATTGATGAGATTGAAGAGGCTAATCTCAGGGAGGGGGAGGATGAACAACTGGAGCAGGAATACAGGGTTCAAAAAAATTATGAGGAGATAGTCTCTGCTGTTTCAGATGCCTATCGGCTTATTGTATCAGGGGAAAGCTCTGTACTTGAAAAGCTTGATGAAGCTATTGCAAGAATTGAGAAGGTGTCAAATTTTTTGCAGAATGCAGGTGAGTGGCTTGAAAATATACAGAATGCTAGGGTCAATATCGAAGAGACCGGTTATTCAATGAGGGGATTTCTCGACGGGATTGAGTATGAACCCGGCAAGATAGATGTTATTCTTTCAAGGCTGGATAAGATAAGCAGGCTGAAAAAGAAGTACGGAGATACCATAAAGGAAGTTCTTCAATATGCTGAACGTGCAAGAACTGAACTTGAGAGTCTTGAGACAAGGGACGAAGAAATAGAGTCATTAAAAAAAGAGATCGAAAGGGTAAGGGCGGAGGCGTCCAAACTGGCCGTATCATTATCCGCGCAGAGACGGGTTGTAGCCCGGGCCCTTGAAGAGAGTATACAGAAGGAGCTCTCATATCTCGGGCTTGAGAAGGCAAAAATTAAAGTGGCCTTTTCATACAAAGAATCCCCCGATGGCGAAGTTAAAATAGAAGATAAAAGGTATAAATTACTGCCCGATGGTCTTGATAACGTTGAGTTTCTAATATCAACCAATGTAGGCCAGCCTTTGATGCCCTTAAAGAATGTTGCTTCCGGCGGCGAACTCTCAAGGATCATGCTTGCCATTAAAACTGTACTTGGTTCTGTCGATCCAATTGATACCTTTGTTTTTGATGAAATTGATGTCGGTATAGGCGGGAAGATAGCATGGGCGGTGGGCAACAGGCTGAAAGAGCTTTCAAAGACAAAGCAGATTGTCTGTATAACACACCAGGCGCAGATAGCGTCGAGGGGCGATCTCAATATCAGGGTTGAAAAGGAAGAACTGGACAACAGGGCGATTACCAGGGTAAAAGAGCTGGATGAAGAAGAAAAGGTAAAAGAAATAGCA
>JALXDB010000467.1 GCA_026990615.1 Spirochaetota bacterium | reverse complement strand
TAAAAAAACAGGGGTTAAAGGATGTTGAAATTGTACCAACGGGCTGTCACGGCTTCTGTCAGAGAGGACCAATTGTAATTGTCGAGCCCGATGGAACCTTCTACTCACAGGTTAAACCGGAAGATGTCAGGGACATAGTCCGTTATCACCTTATGGAAGGAAAACCTGTAGAGAGACTCTTTTACGAAGATCCCCTGACGGGTCAAAAAATACCGGGGTATATAGATGTCACCTTCTACAAAGGACAGGAAAGAATCATTCTTAAAAACTGCGGGCATATCAATCCTGAGAATATAGACGACTATCTCGCTGTAGACGGGTATAAAGCTCTTGAAAAGGTTTTAAAAACAATGAAACCCGATGATGTAATTAAAGAAATTAAAAAATCGGGTTTAAGAGGAAGAGGAGGAGCAGGTTTTCCTACAGGAATGAAATGGGACTTCTGCAGGAGAGAGATTAGCGACAAAAAATATATGATATGCAATGCTGATGAGGGTGATCCGGGAGCTTTTATGGATAGAAGCATCATGGAAGCCGACCCGCACAGCGTTCTGGAAGGGCTTGCCATAGGTGCATATGCCATAGGTGCAGACGAGGGATATATATACATACGCGCGGAATATCCTCTTGCCGTTAAAAGAATAAGAACAGCCATAAAGCAGGCTGAAGAAAGGGGATTTTTAGGAGAAAACATCCTCGGAACCGGTTTTAACTTTAAAGTTAATGTTATGGAGGGGGCCGGTGCCTTTGTATGCGGAGAAGAAACGGCACTGATAGCCTCAATAGAGGGAAAAAGCGGACGTCCAAGACCCAGGCCTCCGTTTCCGGTTCAATCAGGGTTGTGGGGAAAACCAACCACAATAAATAACGTTAAAACCCTGGCATCGGTTACGAGGATAATGCTCAACGGAGCTGACTGGTTTTTACAAATTGGAACAGAAAAATGCCCCGGAACGGCTGTATTTGCTCTGACCGGTCAGGTTAACAACATAGGCCTTGTAGAAGTGCCCATGGGAACCACCCTCAAGGATATAATTTTCAACGTCGGAGGTGGAATACCCAATAACAAAAGGTTTAAAGCCGTACAGACAGGCGGTCCATCGGGCGGTTGCCTCCCCGCAAGCTTTCTCGATACTCCCGTCGACTTCGATTCACTTGCCAGGGTTGGATCGATAATGGGCTCGGGCGGCATGGTCGTTATGGACGAAGATACCTGTATCGTGGATGTGGCAAGATATTTTCTGGATTTCGCCCAGAAAGAATCATGCGGAAAGTGCGTGCCCTGCAGACTCGGAACAAAGCAGATGCTCACAATCCTCGAGGATATAACCAGGGGTAAAGCCACTATGGAGGATATAGAACTCTTAGAGGAGCTTGCAGAGGGAGTAAAAAAAGGATCTCTGTGCGGCCTCGGAAAGACAGCCCCGAATCCCGTTTTAACCACACTCAGATACTTTAGAGATGAATATATAGCCCATGTAAAGTACAAACGATGTCCGGCGGTGGTCTGCAAAGAGATTATCTCATCACCGTGTCAGCACACATGCCCCATAGAAACCGAGGCGGCAACATACATAGGATTAATCGCAAACAGGAGATTTGAAGAGGCATTTGAGGTAATCCTTAAGGATAATCCACTCCCCTCCACCATCGCAAGAGTATGCCATCATCCATGTGAAACCAAATGCCAGGCAGGAAAATGGGGCGACCCGATATCAATACGCCATCTAAAACGGTTTGCTACGGACTACGCCATTGAACACGATCTCTATCCCAAAACCATTAAACCTGATAGAGAAAAAACCGGAAAAACAGTTGCAATTATAGGAGCAGGACCAGCCGGTCTTGCAGCGGGCTACTTTGCAGCAAAAGCCGGCCACGATGTAACAATATTTGAAGCTTCGCCGGTTGTAGGAGGAGCAATGGCCTTCTACATTCCTGAATACCGCCTTCCCAGAAACATACTCAGTATCGACGTTGAAAACGTAAAACGAGCAGGAGTAAAGATACAGACCAATACAGTAATCGGAAAAGACATACCCTTTAGAAAACTTCAGGATGAATACGATGCAATATTAATAGCGACCGGAGCACACAGATCAAGGAAGCTGAACATAGAAAATGAAGATGCAGAAGGAGTACTGGACGCTCTCGATTTCTTAAAGGATGTAAATCTTGACAGAGAGGTTGATATCAAAGGGCATGTGGGAATAATCGGTGGAGGAAATGCTGCTATTGATGCTGCGAGGACTGCAATCAGATTAAAGCAGTGTAGCAAAGTCACAGTCTTCTATAGAAGAACAAGAAGGGAAATGCCCGCATTTGAAGAGGAGATAGAAGCAGCCCTGCAGGAAGGAGTAGATATCCAGTTTTTGACGGCTCCTTCCCGGATAATTGTTCAGAACGGAAGGCTAAAGGCAGTTGAACTTGTTAAAATGGAACTCGGAGAGATGGATTCATCCCAGAGAAGACGCCCAATTCCAATTAAAGGATCGGAATTCCAGATTGACCTTGACAACCTGATAGTTGCTATCGGACAGGACCCTGACCTGTCATTCATCCATGGAATTGAAGAAATTTCTATCTCGAAAAGGAATACTATTGAGGTATCCAGAGAAACCTATCAAACAAGCATGCCGGGAGTGTTTGCAGGCGGAGATGTGGTAAATGGAGCAAGTACGGTAATCGAATCAATGTCAGCGGGTATAACCGCCGCAAAAATGATCGATAAATACCTCATGGGGGAAAAGGTCGAAAGGACCTACAGTGTTACAAGGCCCTCTATGTATCCACCACCTGTAGAATTGACCGATGAAGAAATTGAATCTGCTTACAGACCGGAGATACACGCAATCCCTCCTGAGAAAAGGAAGTTCAACTTCAATGAAGTTGATAAAAACTTTGACGAAGAAACTGCTGTCAGAGAGGCACGACGGTGCCTGAGGTGTGACCTTGAAACAGAAGACGGCAAAAAGGCAATCGAATCTTTAAAGCTATCTATAGAGGTGGGTTAAATGGAAAAGGTAAAAGTAAATATAGACGGACAGATAATAGAGGCAGACAGAGGAAAAACAGTCCTTCAGGTAGCCCTTGAAAATGATATCTATATCCCTCATCTTTGCTACCATCCTGATCTATCACCTGCAGGGGTATGCAGGCTGTGTATGGTAGAAATAAAGGGAAAGGGCGTTGTAACTTCCTGCAATACTCCTGTTGAAGATGGTATG
>JALXDB010000466.1 GCA_026990615.1 Spirochaetota bacterium | reverse complement strand
CCGATGCAAAGGCTGTTAATGACCTATCCACTGAGCCTCTTGAGATCGATATGCCCAGAGTTGCAAAAGGAGAGAAAATAAATGTTGGGAGTATATACTTTGAAACCGGGAGTGCAAACCTCGAACCTGAATCGCTTCCAACTCTGAAAAAGATTCTGGAGATGATGAAAAGAAATCCTGATATCAAAATAGAGATTGACGGACATACTGATTCCACGGGCAGCAAAGATTTTAACATGAAGCTTTCTTTGATGAGGGCGAATGCCGTTAAATCCTGGCTTGTAATGAATGGAATCTCCGAGAGCAGAATTACAACAAGAGGTTTTGGAGATACAAAACCTGTCGCTGATAATTCCACTCCCGAAGGGAGGAGAAAAAATAGAAGAACGGAGATAATTATAAAAGATGCTCGATAAAAAGAGTCTGCTGATAACCATTATTTCACTGATAGCAGCACTGGTTATAGGTCTATGGCTCTATATCACATTTCATATACTCTTTATCTTTTTGTTTTTGCCTCTGGCATTTGTCGGTCCTGTTTTTGGCAGGAGGAGATGGGGAAAGCAGAGAGACAGGTTCTACGAAGAATCTGAAAAATTCTACGAAGATTTTAGAAAGAGACTTGACAGAAGAGAGCTTTTAGAAGACGAGCACGACGAGAAGGAGTGATTCTTTTAGACGGCAGGTTCCTCCCGATAGGGACTATAAATCAGAGAGCACATGTTTTATAAGTAAGCTTTTGACATGTCTGTAACCTGGGCCTTCAAAAATTAACTATCAGGGCGGAATTCGAGTTTTAAATACAATAATTGAGTCCACTTTAAAAAGGTAGAATACTGTTATTTCGAGCCTTGATTCATAAAGGTGAGAAATCTGTAATTCCTTATATGTTAAAGATTTCGTCGCTTCACTCAAAAGATAAAAAGAATTGTTTCGCTATGCAAACAACCATACTTCACTAGGTTACGTTCGAAAGGAAAAGATATTTCTTCGCTTTGCTCGAAAGGACAAAAATCTGTTTTTAGAATAACCTCATAATTTAAAGCTTATTTTTGTGATATTAAAAACACAAAATTATCCATTTATTGAATAAAAATTGATAACCCGGGCATTGACATTATCAATTAAAGACAGATTAATCGAAGAAAGGTCTGATCGGATACCCCACATTCCCACCCTGAACGAATTATAAATTCAGTTTCTTCATTCCTTTACTCTCCGGTTTTGTGCTATATCTTTATCACTGTGTTGTTCAATTTTTCAAGCACCAGGGTTAAGGCATGGATACCCATTTTTTCAAGCCCCATAGCCTTTGCGGATATGTAGAACTGGTTTGCTAAAGCCAATCCCGGTAAACTCAGGTTCATCCTTTTGGCCTCATCGAGTGCTATCCCCATATCTTTGATAAAATGTTCTATGAAGAATCCTGGGTCAAAGTTCCTCTTAATAATTCTCGGCCCCAGATTATTTATCGTCCATGTTCCTGCCGCTCCGCTGCCTATTGCCCTGATCATCTCTTCCAGATTGAGACCCGCTTTATAGCCATACAGGAGGCTTTCAATGGCTCCTATTATTGTGGTTGCTATATGTATCTGATTTGCCATTTTTGTATGCTGCCCGTTTCCAGCTTCACCCATATAGGTAATATTTTTGCCCATAAGCTTGAAAAAGGGTAAAACTTCTTCGAAAGTCCCTCTGTTCCCGCCTACCATTATCGAGAGTTTTCCCTCCCTTGCACCCACATCTCCGCCAGAAACAGGAGCATCAAGTGTGGAAATGCCCCTTTCCTTTGCATATTTGTATATCTCTTTTGCCAGGTTGGGGCTGCTTGTAGTCATATCAACCGCAATTCCTCCTTTGTGCAGGGAGTTTATTATCCCTGTGTCCGAAAGATACACTTCCCTCACATCGTATGGCATAGAAACAATGGTAAAAACTATATCGGATTTTGATGCTACCTCCGCGGGGTTTTCGGCCCACTCTGCACCGAGTTTTGTAAGATTGTCCGCTTTCTGCTTTGTTCTATTATAAACTGTAACGGGATAACCGGCCTCGATTATATGCCTGCACATGGAGTTTCCCATTACTCCGGTGCCTATCCACCCTATTTTTTTGCTAGTTGCCATTGTACTCTCCTTTAATAATAGAGATAATTAGTTGAATCATTAACCTATTAATATATCTATTTTTGATTAATTGCAACGATAAAAGATGAAACGGAATCTTTAAAAACTAAAGTGTAGGTTTGAGAGTTTTGTGTAAGACAGGGTATTTATAAACCCGGGTTATCTATTTGAATATTGTTGGTATAAAGTTTTGGTGGGTATATTACTTTAAAATATTTAAGGAAATGGCACAGTCTGGGAAACAAACCAATTATTGCCTATTAAAAAGATGAAAATAGACCCCGGCATGTATGTTACCGTAATCTTTTTAATTCGTCTAGTTAGTGTTTATTATTTTTTATTAAACAATTTATTGAATGATTTTTTTGGCCACTTAAATTAATTATTAATATAGATGATTTAGTGGTTGTTTTTAATGTTTTATATAACTGCCTTTTACACCTGGGTACGATTATCTATAGCCATGTGGAGTGTCTGAAGTTAAGCATTTATTTTTTTGCTATTTTAACAAATGACATCTCTTTTAAAAATCTGTCGTAGACAAGAGACATCCCAAAAGGGTCGGTTCTATAGATTCCGTCAACAAGAAACCTGTATCCGTACTCGCCCGGTGGAATATCCACAACTACTTCCCACAAACCGCTTTTATTTCTGTGCATGGGATTTGCGTAGGGGTTCCAGAAGTTAAAGTCACCAACAAGCGATACATTTTTTGCCCCGTCATTTTTATAGTAAAAGATGTAGAAGTTGTCTTTGATATGAATCGGGTTTGCTTTAACGACTATAATGGGGTTTTTGATGTCAAAGAAAGAAAGTTCGGTTCCATACTCATCTAAAACTGTGTTACTATTTAAGGGATCTTTTTTCCATAACCCGTCTACGAGGTATCTGTATCTGTATCTTCCCTCATTTAGCACAATACCCCTATCACCTATTTTGTTGTATAGAAGAACAAAGACATTGTGGAGGTTTCTGAACATCCTGAGAGGTCTATTCCAGTTGTTAAAATCACCGCTTACGTAAACCTTCTTTGGAATATTTCCTCCGGGCTCTTTATACCTGAAAACAACGCCATTCTCAACCACTATCGGGGGACCACCCTCTTTGATG
>JALXDB010000465.1 GCA_026990615.1 Spirochaetota bacterium | reverse complement strand
ATAAGAGCAGGGTAATATTTAAAGTTGCTTTCTTCTTTTAGAATACCTGTGAATATTTCGTGGTCGTAGAGATCTGCTCTTGTTCTGCATCCGTAGTAGAGCTCGAGTATTCGACTGTTTTGATGGGCCTTCCAGAAAAGTACAATGGATTTTATTGGAGCAAGGCCAACCCCTCCGGCCACACAGATAATTTTCCTGGATGAATCCGTTCTCAGATAGAATTCACCGTAGGGCCCTGAGAATTCAATTTTATCCCCCTCTTTCAGTGTATGCATATAAGTCGAGACAAGGCCCTCGGGTATCTTTTTTATGTTTAGCTCTATTTTATTTTTAATATCTGGAGTTGACGCTATTGAATATGCTCTATAGTCGATTTCCCTATTTGGATGTCGGTATTTTACCTGAACGTACTGTCCGGGTTTAAAGGATATTTCATCGGGCGGTAAAATCTTTATCTCGATCTTTTTTATGTCGGGAGTCGCATCAATGGCTGATTCGATTACACCTTCGTATTCTTTTATTTCGAGGTATTCAGGTGGAATTTCAATTTTTAGATCGTTTCTTACCTTTACCTGACATGCAAGTCTAAATCCCTGTTTGATTTCCCTGTATGAGAGGATCAGAGATTCTGTAGGAAGAGCCTTTCCGCCACCCTCTACAACCTTGACTTTACAGTATCCGCAGGTGCCTTTTCCGCCACAGGCAGAGGGTATAAAGTACTTATTCTCAAACAGTAATCTTAGAAGACTCTTTCCTCCCTGCGCCTCAAATTCTTTGTCTTCATTAATTATTATTTTACAAACGCCGTAATTTGATATAACTCTATCAAAGAATATAATTAAAGCGCCGATGGTCAGTACAAACAAATTGATGAAGATTAAAGCCGTTACAATCATTTTATAAACTTGCTACCCCCGTAAATCCAATGAATGCCAGAGCCATAATACCGGCAAGAATGGCTGTAATCCCCGCCTTTCCAAAGTTTTCCGGCGGATCGCTGAAGATAAGCCTTTTCCTCAGTCCACCTATCGTAACAATTGCAAGAAGCCATCCAACTCCGGAGCCAAAACTGTAGAAGATTGTTTCCCTAAAACTGTAGTTTCTAAGCACCATAAAGAGTGATATGCCAAGTATTGCACAGTTAACAGTAATTAAAGGGAGAAATATCCCGAAAGAATGGTACAGAGCCGGCAGAAACCTATCTATAGCAATTTCAATGATCTGCACAATGGTTGCTATGGTTATAATAAATACAAGAAATTGCAAGAAATCGAGATGATAGGGGATTAGAATATATGTGTTTATTATCCAGTTTACCGTTGCTGTTACTGTCATTACAAAAGTAACCGCAAGACCCATCCCTATTGCAACTTCTATATTTTTGGACATTGTAACGAATGGACACATTCCGAGAAAATAGGTCAATGCGATATTGCTGGTAAGTATGGATGCAAACAGGATAAGAGCAACTCTCATTTTTTTGCAGTCTCCTTCTTTACAGCGTTAATCACGAGAATAAAAACACCAAGAGCAAAAAAGGCCCCCGGTGGAATCGAAAAAAGCGACAAAGTGCTGATGTTTTCGGGTATTATTCGATATCCAAATATTGATCCGAAACCGAGAAGTTCTCTAAATAGGGCTATTGACATAAGTGAAAATGTATATCCAAGCCCAACACCAAATGCATCAACCACCGATATCTTTACCGGGTTGTTAATTGCAAAAGCCTCGGCCCTGCCCATCAGTATACAGTTTGTAATAATGAGTGCGACATATGGCCCCAATGCACTGCTTATATCCGGGACGAAGATTTTCAGAAACTTATCAACTGTTATTACCAGGGTGGATATAACAAGCATATAGGTGATCATTCTTACCCTTTCTGGAATAACACTTCTCATCACCGAGATAATCGCTGAGTTTAGAATAAGAACTGCAGTTACGGCAAGGCTCATAACGAGTGCATTTTTCATCAGATTTGTAACAGCAAGAGTCGAACACAGACCCAGTACCATACCAAAGATCGGATTGTTATGCCATAGACCTTCTATAAAGACCTGCCAGCTTTTGGTTTTGAAAAGTTTATAGCCTGGTTTTGGCGTTTTGAGTTCTACAGAACTTTTATTGTTTTCAGCCTGTCCACCGGAAGTATCTGTGATATCCTTTGGAATATTCGTGCTCATCCTGATACCTCCTTGAAGGCATGCTCGGCTTCTTTTATTCCCCTGTTTATAATAACCTCAAGAGCTTTGCTTGTTTTGCTGGCCCCTGTGATTGCGTCAACTTCATTGGGTGCGGAGGCAAATTTCACTATTCGAAGTTCTGGTTTTATAGGTACATTGTTGAATCTATTCTGAAAGCTTTCTTCTGAAATTCTACCGCCCAGACCGGGTGTTTCAGCCTGTGATAATATTCTGATTCCGTATAGCTTTTCAAAATCAGGGTATACTCCTATAAGCACTTCTATTGTACTCCACAGGCCAGGGCCTGATGTTTTAAATACAATTATTCCACTATCCTTTTTTATGTAGTATGTTTTATCTCCTATGCTTTTTACTTCAAAGTTTTCGAGAAATATTTTGCTTATTTCCCTGCCATTGTCGCTCGATCCGTTTATCTGCCGGTAGTTTATTTTGAACATATCCAGAATAACTCTGTAAAGCCTTACATTAAAGATATTGCTTGCCTTTGTATAGAGTAGATTTGCCCCGCTGAGCAGCAAAACACACAGCGAAGACAGTACCATAAGAAAGGCAATCAATTTAATATATTTCATTCTGTAACCTCATCAATTCTGTATCTCGAATACTTAACCTTTAAAACTATTTCATCTATAATTGGTGAAAATATGTTGCCGAATAAAACAGCAAAGTAAAGGCCGTCAGGATACGCCGAGAAACTTCTTATTAAAAATGCGGAAGTACCGGCCATTATACCACTTATCCATCTGCCTGAAAATGTTCTGCCGGATGTTTGAACTACCGGATAAACGAAAAAACTAACGAATAAGAAGTTTCCAACAAGAAGGCCTTTTAGTATAGCCGGAACTGTCTGAAAGTTGTTAGACTTAATGATTCCATAGATAATGAGTAGCAGGATATAAATTCCGGAAAATGATACAAAACTTCTAATATCTATTACTCTCAGTATTAGCAGTGCTATTCCGCATATAAGCAGAATCAGTGGAATCGAGTTTCCCGGGGGCTGGGGGAAATTTCCTGTAATGATATTGTAAAATCC
>JALXDB010000464.1 GCA_026990615.1 Spirochaetota bacterium | reverse complement strand
CTGTTAATGTTGTGGCGTCGGCGATTGTAAATGGTACATTTAACTTTCGAGCCAGAGTTTGAGCAAGGAGTGTTTTACCGCTTCCCGTAGGTCCTATAAGAAGTACATTACTCTTTTCCAGTTCAACATCGTCATCGGGATTCTGGGATAGATGGTTTATCCTCTTGTAATGGTTATACACAGCAACAGAAAGAATTTTTTTTGCATACTCCTGGCCTATTACGTACTGATCGAGGAAATCCTTGATTTCGGAGGGTGTTGGTAGAACATCGAGGTTTATCTGCACCTCATCACCGAACATTATTTCATTGCATAGCTCAACGCATTCGTCGCATATATATACACCGCCAGGCCCTGCCACCATTTTTCTAACCTGGCTCTGATCCTTACCGCAGAATGAACATACTTTTCTTTCTGGTGAATACTTGGACATACTAAAACCTTTTATTTGTTTTAATGTTTTTATATTTCATATATCGTCATCGATATATTTTTTTTGATTTTTTTAGGGTTATGAAGACACCCTGCTGGATGTCTAAGATCAATCGTGTCCTTTTGTCCGATTTTTTATTGCTGTTTTTTGTCTTTATCTTCTTTATGGCGTATTAAAACTTCATCCACAAGGCCGTATTCGACTGCTTCTCTGGCGGACATATAGAAGTCTCTGTCAGCATCCCTGTGAATCCTCTCCCTGGGTTGCCCGGTGTGTTTCACTAGGATTTCTTCTATTAACTCTCTATTTCTGACTATTTCCTTTGCTGCTATCTCGATATCCGTGGCCTGCCCCTGGGCTCCACCAAGAGGTTGATGTATCATTATTCTTGCGTTTGGCAGGGCGTACCTCTTCCCTTTTGCCCCTGCTGCAAGAAGTACTGCTGCCATACTTGCCGCCTGCCCAATGCATATTGTTGATACATCAGGTCTCACGTACTGCATTGTATCGTAGATGGCTAACCCAGCTGTTATCAGGCCGCCAGGGCTGTTTATATATAAAAATATATCACGGTCAGGGTCTTCTCCCTCTAAAAATAAAAGCTGAGCGATAACAAGATTTGCTGTAATATCGTTTATCTCTGAATCAATGAATATGATTCTGTCTTTCAACAGCCTTGAGTATATATCATAGGCTCTTTCGCCTCTACTTGACTGTTCAATTACCATTGGAACAAGTGGCATTATTCTACTTCCCCCTTATCTTCTTTATCTATTTCTAATTTTTCAGTTTTTTCAAACTTTGCATTATTAAATATGAAATCCATTGCCTTCCTCAAAGAGATCTGGTATCGGAGGTTTTCATAGCTGTTGTTGCTTTTCATCGTCTTTTTAAGCTCATTGAAGTCTTTTTTATTTTCTTCCGCGTATTTTTTTATCTCCTCGTCAACCTCATCATCCTTAGCTTCCAGGCCCTCTTTTTTTGCTATCTCTGAAAGCAGAAGTTCATATTTGATATTTTTTATTGCCCTCTCCCGTAGGTTTTGCCTGTACTTTTCATATTCCTCTTTGTTCTTCTTCAGGCTCTCCACGTCTATTCTGTAGGCTGCAGCAATCTCGGATATTATTCTATCTATCTCATAATTGATCATGGATTCCGGAAGCTCAAAATCATTTTTTTCTATTAATTGCTCTGTAAGTTCATTTTTAGTTTTTTCTTCCGATAGCCTTTTAAGTTCATCTTCCAGCTCTTTTTTTATTTTTTCTTTGAGTTCGTTCAACGAGGAGACGTCACTGACGTCCTGTGCAAAATCATCATCAAGGGTCGGCAGTTCTTTCTTTTTAACATCTTTAACAATCACATGGACTTTTATTTCAACTTTATTGCCTTTCCCATCGGCATCAAGCTCAAGTGATATATCTCTCTCCTCACCCTTTTTAACACCGATAAGCTGTTTAACAAATTGATCTTCTTCACTATCCAATAGTACGGTTTGATCTTTTTTTCTGGTTTTTTCTTTTCCATTCTCATCGTATTCAACATAGTCTATTACAAGGTAGTCACCTACTTCCGCTTCTTTATCGACGCTTACAAGTGTTGCAAATCTCTCTCTCAATGTTTCGAGTTCTTTGTCTATCATTTCTTCGGTAACTTCATACTCATATTTTGTAGCGGATAGACCTTTATACTCGTTTAGCTTAACTTCTGGCATTATATCGAATTCTGCTTTGTAGGTAAAATCCTTATCGGGTTGAAGCTCATCAAGATCTGTTATAACAGGTTCAGATATTGGTTTATACTCGCTTTCTTTTATTACCTGATTAATCGAATCGTACAGCACATTGCTGATTGTTTCATTTTTTATTTTATCCGAAAATCTGGTCATAATGATTTTTCTCGGAACTTTACCTTTGCGAAACCCGGGTATTTTGGCGTTCCTGGCAATATCATCAATTACCTTTTCTCTTATCTTGGATATTTCATCTTTACTCACGGTCACGTGAATTTCTACTTTAGATTTTGGACTTTTTTTAATCTCTTTTTCTAACTGCATCTTTATCCTTTCCACTTTTTATTGATTTTAAAGGATACAGAATCCACAATAAAGATAACCAAAAAATTACAAAAAATGAATTAAATAATAAATTCTGTCTATATTCATTCTATTTATAATAAAAAGGCTATAGATGGGCAGCAGAGAACCGTGCAAACCCAAACAGAGGGAATGGGGGGATACTGTTACCCTTTAAAGTAAAGGATAAAGCACTGTGCAGGAAACGTGTGGTAATAAATAACCTGATGGTAAAACGTACGGCCTCATTGCCATTATTGTATTGAACAGGCAAATGTTATTTATTTTGATATCTATTTTGGCGGGTAATGAGAATAAATAGAGGTAAAGCCCGTTGTTTCTGCTATAGATATGAATTGTTTTTTTTTATTTAGAGCTTTCCTGAAATAAAAATCCTTTTTGATGTTCGATTTACAAAGAGACAAACTTTATAAGGAAGCCAAAATCAGCTATTTTAACTTTATTAATTTAAGTACAGGTATTTGCTGGGGCAAAAAAAATGAGCGGGAAACGGGACTTGAACCCGCGACATCCACCTTGGCAAGGTGGCGCTCTACCACTGAGCTATTCCCGCTTAATAGTTAAGATTTAGAATTATATTAACAAGTTCGATAGAATAATTCAAGTAAAAACTGAATACACGTTATACACAATTCTGCATTAATATGCGAGAGGTGGGACTCGAACCCACATGCCCAGAGGCACTAGATCCTAAGTCTAGCGTGTCTGCCAGTTCCACCACTCTCGCA
>JALXDB010000463.1 GCA_026990615.1 Spirochaetota bacterium | reverse complement strand
ATTATATTTCGAATATTTATAAACTCGAATTTCTCTCTAGTACTGAATAATGGAAAAAATAAGAGTCTTTAATTGCACTACCTTTAATCAGCATTAATCACCACCAGCCTTCGTCAATAAAAAGATAGGCAAATTCCATCGGCTTAAATTAAATAATCTTTAAATGAATGAAGAAAAGAGAGATTATTTGCCTGAAAGGAATTAATCTTTTAGTAGCTTTTCACAAGTATCCATATAAAGATATTAATCTAATGTTAGAATAGCAAACATCAAAGTATTTAAATACGTGCTGTTTTTAGCAGTTAACCTTTTCGATGTAAACAGCTTACCGGAATATCTCTACCTGCCATCTTTGATGGTATCTTTAAAGTATAGTGTAAAATTAATATAGACAATTTCAAACAGGCATGCAACTTAACCACAGGCCCTAATAGAGTTTTATAAGGGTATCAACTGCAACGGCTATTGCCTGCTGTGAATGACCAATCTTCGACACTATACCCGCAATCTTCTGCCCAATTTTAAGACCATCGGTAAATCCCGGGACATCGTCTGTAACTTCATCGAGAACCGAACGCACACTTATAAAATCACATCCCAGTTTTTTCGCAAACTGATACCTGTACCAGTCCTCCATGTCAACCGCTAAAGCTCCCGTAAGTTCGTTTAACTTTATTTTTTCTCTCCTGTTTTTAACAACTTTTGGAGAGGTAAAGGTAGGAGCAGTTTCTATTCTTATACCATTCCATAAATTCTTTTTTAACTCTTCGATGGGAAGTTTGTCCGTATCTATTTTTTCATTTAAAACTTCAATCTTCTCCCTGCCCCTGCTCCCTTTTATATAAGACATATAATCGTCACTATTCATCGTATAAATACAACTCGATACAACAATATCTCCTGTTTTTAAATCCGGCACCAGAGCACCACAAAATCCGGTTGATATAAATAAAGTACAGTCTTTAAAATAATCTTCGTTAAGTTGCCTCTTACCGATCCCCGATTTTACAACAACAACCTCCTTGCTATTCAGAACCAGTCGATAGTAGACAGTTCGTTTATCCCTGTATTTTTTTATTTTACTGGAAAGAAGAAGTATATCCTCTATCTCTTTTTTTAAAGACGCTACAATATATATCAATTCTCTTCCCCTTTTGTCAGTCAATATAGATTAACATAGAATAAAAAAAACCAAAAGATAAAATAAAAGGGCGCCCCTCTTAGAAAGCGCGGCGCCCCAGAATTACCGGTCTTAAATCCTATTCTATAAATTAAAACAGACCGTGAACCTTACCAGTATTCACATCCACATCTATTCTTCTAAATGCCGGATCTGATGCTGTTCCCGGCATCAGCTTTATTGAACCTGCCATCGGGCATAGGAACTTTGCACCGGAGAAGAGGAGTATATCCCTTACCGGAAGCTTCCATCCTTTTGGAACCCCCTTGAGGTTTGGATCATGGCTCAAGCTGAGGTGTGTTTTAACCATCATTGTATAGTAATCCCTGTACTTTGGATCCGACTCAAACTTCTTTGCCTTTGCCTCAGCTTCGGGCAGCCATTCGACTCCATCAGCTCCATAAACCTCTTTTGCAATTGTTTCTACCCTCTGCCTAAGGGGCATATCAAGAGGATAAAGAAATTTGAAATCTACCTTTTCATTGGCGGCATCTATAACAGCATCTGCAAGTTCAAGGGCTCCTTCGCCTCCCTTCAGCCAGTGTTCACTAACCGCCACTCTCGCACCGGCCTGTTCTGCATAACGTTTTACTATCTTTATCTCGTCTTCGGTATCGGTATAGAACTTGTTGATACAAACAACGGGCTTTATACCCGATTTCTTCACAACGTTTATATGATGTATCAGATTCTCAATTCCCTTTTCCACAAGCTCAAGATTTTCTTTCGTGTATTCTTCAGGCAGCGGATGACCGGGAACTACTCTTGGACCTCCCCCGTGCATCTTCAAAGCTCTAATGGTTGCTGTTACAACGGATACATTTGGATGAAGACCGCTCAGCCTGCACTTTACGTTCCAGAACTTTTCAAACCCGATGTCAGCAGCAAATCCACTCTCGGTCACATGATAATCGAAGAGCTTTAACCCTACCCTGTCGGCTATTATGGAAGACTGGCCAACTGCTATATTTGCAAACGGACCGGCATGCACCATACAGGGCTGGTACTCGACGGTTGAACCGAGAGTAGGATTTATTGTTTTTACCATCCAGGCAGTCATAGCTCCGGCTACCTCGAGATCCTCGGCTGTTATAGGATTACCCTGTTTGTCATAGGCAAGGGTTATCTCACCGATTCTCTTTCTAAGATCTTTCAGATCCGTTGCTATAGCCAGAATGGCCATAAGCTCAGAACTTACAGAAATCTGGAATCCGGATTCCATCATAAATCCGTCCATTTTGGTGCCTAGACCTATAATTATATTTCTCAAAGCCTGGGCACAAAAATCTATGGCCCATCTGAACTCAACCCTTCTTGGATCTATATTTAACCTCTTGAGGTTTCTTTTGGCGAGCTGCTCATCTGTATAGTTAAACTCATGCTGAAGTCTCGATGTTATTGCAACCATTGCCAGATTGTGTGCATTTGTAATTGCATCAATATCCCCCGTAAGGCCCATTGAAAACTCTGTCATCGGTATCCATAGGGCGTTTCCACCTCCCGCTGCAGTACCCTTAATATTCATTGTGGGGCCTCCGGAAGGCTGTCTTATTGCACCACCTACATTCTTTCCTCTCTTCCCCAGACCTTCAATTAATCCCATAGCTGTTGTGGATTTCCCCTCTCCCAACGGGGTAGGTGTTATTGCGGTAATTTCAATATACTTCCCATCTTCTCTGTTCTTCAGTCTTTCAATAATCTTCATAAAATCAAGTTTGGCGATTCTACCGTAAGGTATTATTTCATCTTTCTCCAAACCAAGTTTTTCTCGCCATTCCTCCGGTGTAGGCATGTTCTTCTCTGCTTCTTCGGCTATCTGCCAATCAGCCATCTTAGTGGGATCATAAGGCATAAACTACCTCCTTCGTTAATTTTATTGATATTCTAAAATATAGTTAAATATTTGTCAATAAAAAAATTGACATATTTCTCCTTTCAAGATATTATTCGTAATAAAAGACCAAAATTAATATTAAAATCGTATTCTATTTATTTCTATATAATAATATTCGCAATATATTGCAATGCACTTTTTATGCTAAAATCAATATGCGATTAAAGTCTAAAAGACACTT
>JALXDB010000462.1 GCA_026990615.1 Spirochaetota bacterium | reverse complement strand
TGGATGCTATCAGAATGGCAGAAATCATATGGGGAGATGTTAGAGATAGGCCCGTTATGGTCTCTTTGATTAATTCACTTTCACCTTTAAAGTTTGCCAAAGAGATGACCGAGTCATTGGCTGTATTTGCCGAATATGGTCAGCCTGTAATAGTTGCGCCTTTGATGATGGGGGGTGCATCGGGACCAATAAAACTGGCTGGTCTGCTTGCCCTTCAGAATGCAGAGATTCTTGCGGGCATAGTTCTTGCGCAGCTTGTCAGAGAGGGTGCGCCTGTTATATACGGTTCTGCCTCCTCCATAACCGATATGAAAACAGGTGGATTGGCAGTTGGAGCGCCCGAGATGTCCAAACTCGTATCGGCTGTGGTCCAGATAGCCGATTACTACGGCCTTCCCTCAAGGGGAGGAGGTGCCATCACCGATACGAATATTACCGATATTCAGGCAGGTGTTGAGTCTGCACTGGCCCTGTATACTGCAGTAAGATCGGGAGTGAATTTTATACTTCATTCGGCCGGTATACTGAACTCTTATCTTGCAATGAGTTTTGAAAAGTTTATTATTGATGATGAAATGTGCGGTATGATAAAGGATATTATTTCTCCGATAGAGGTAAACGAGGAAGCACTGTCCTTTGATATCGTTAAGGAGGTTGGCATTGGCGGAGAGTATTTGAGCCATCCAAAAACACTTGAGCTGTGCAGGACCGAGTATTTTAGTCCTGAAATTTTCGTACGTTCCAATTACGAACAGTGGGTAAATGATGGCAAAAAACGCCTGGATGAAGTGGCAAAAGAGAAATTAGAGATAAGACTTTCTAATTATAAAAGACCTGATCTGGATGCTTCTGTGGAAAAAGATCTCAAAGATTTTGTTGAGAAGAGAAAGGATGAGTATTTTTCAAAATAGTATTTAGTGTATTAATCAAGGCAGTATCACAAGATACTCCCGATTAAACTGTGAATTCTTGAAGAGGCTCTAACAAGGACAAGGGGTTTCTCAATCGAATCTACGAACTCACCTGATAAAAAATTCCGAGACTTATTTTGCCTGACGCTCAATCCAAGAATTACAAGGTCATGTTCACTAGATTCATCTATTATTCTCTTATTCAGGTTTTGATGTTTATCAATATCTATGGTTTTTTGCTTTAAGGATATTTTTTTTCTATCGATAAGTTTGTATATCTCTTCCCCTTTAATTTTATCCAGGTCCAATGTACCTTTTAGTTTGCCATACTCTATAATGTCAATTTCAGATTCCTCATCAGCCAGTATCGCCGCTACTTCAAGTGAAAGATTCAGATTTACACCGTTGCCCGGATAAATCAGAATTTTCTTAAAAGGTTTATCAGAAACATTCCTGAATATCAATACATCTGCGGGTGCCTTCTCGATAACCGAATCAATTGTACTCCCAAACAACAGGCTTTGATGTCTTTTTTTACCGGGATATCCCATAATTAATAGGTCTATCTTTTTTTCCTTAACGGCAGTTATTATTCCCCTGCTGATACTTCTGCAGTATCTGATTGTTGTACTTACGGGTAAAATTGGGGAGAGGTAAAGCATTATCTCAATAATAGCCTCTTTGCCCCTCAGCATATAAAGATGAGCATCTGACAGAGGAACCTGTTCGGGTACCTGAACCATATGCAAAAGTTCCACATGTGCATCTTTTGTACTACATATCTTATATGTAGCTCTAACCATGGGAATGGCACTATCTGGATTTGAAACAGCCACCATTACTCTGTACTTTTCTTCATCTTCAGGCAATTCCACGTTTTCTTCCAGAACCTGTATATCATGGGGTGATACTTTTGCGTGAGATTTTGCATAACTGTGAAAAATTATAAAGCCTGTTATAATCCATAAAGGAGCAATTATCCATGCTATAATGCTCATATGAATAAGCCATACGGATAATGTAAGCTGGGCTGCAATTGCAAGAATCGGAAATAAGGGGAAAAGGGGCATAACATATCCATAGGTTAACTCTTCACTGAGATTCCATCTTATTTTGATCACACACATGTTTACAAGGAAAAACAGGAATAAGAACATTATACTGGCAGATGATGCGATATGCACAGTTGGTAAAAATACAGCAATTAGAAGTATTATAGTTCCAGTAGAGGCAATCGCTATGTAAGGAGTCTGCGTTTTCTTAGATATTTTTGAAAAAAATGAAGGGAGCATATTATCCCGGCCGAGTGCGTAGGCGACTCTGGAAGCTGAATAAATCGTTGCATTAAGAGCAGATGTGGATGCGAAAATTACGGCCAATGTCAATAAAATATTTCCCATGGGCAACAGATGGGAAACCGCCTCGCCGAATCCCCGTTCTCTGTGGCTGCCGATCCATTCCCATATAGGTTCTGTAACTCCCGGCATCCCCGGCTTTACCGAAACAATAGATGCAAAGGTAACCATAATATAGGTTATTGTAACTATGAAAACTGACAGAAGCATCGCCTTGGGGAGATTTTGCCTCGGTTTGATTGTTTCATCTCCAGCCTGTGAAATTACCTCGAATCCTTCAAAGGCAACGTAGGTAAAGCCCATAGTTACAAGCAGTTTTACCCAGCCATTGGGCATAAAGGGTTTAAAATTACTAAACCTTATTGGGTCCCTCAACGCCACAACTACTCCGGTAATCCCAATAGCAATCATAAACAGTGTCTGCCCCATTGTAAAAAAGGCCCCGAACTTCCCGGTTTCCTGAGCTCCCCTGAAGTTTATATATAAGAAAGCTCCGGCAACCAAAACAGAAACAATCTTTACAGAAAATTCCATGGGAAATGGAACCCATGATAAAAGGCCAAGCCCTTCAAAATACCTCAGAGTGTAGATTGAAAAAGTATGAGCATAGACACTCCCGGCTACAGATGAGGCAAACCATTCCATCCAGCCCGCAATAAAACTTGTGCCCTTTCCAAAGCCTATTCTTGCAAAATTATATGCGCCTCCTGCTCTCGGAATTGCAGAGCTGAGCTCTGCATAGGACATAGCAGTAAACATCGCAATTAAACCGTTTAAGGCAAAGGTGAGAACAGCACCTCCTGGACCAACTATATAAATCGAATTCCCAATGCCAAGAAAGACTCCGGCACCAATCATCATGCCCAGTCCCATCATGGTGATGTGAAAAAGATTTAATTCTCGTGATAATTCAGATTTAATAACCGGATTTTCCATTTCGTCTTCTCTTTATTTTTTTCTCAGTTATAATTTCATGGAGAGTCTTCTGGGTGCTGCTCAATCT
>JALXDB010000461.1 GCA_026990615.1 Spirochaetota bacterium | reverse complement strand
AAAACCAAAAGAGGAAAAGATCGAGAGGCTTCATGACATTAGATCCATCATAGTTTCAGTGGTAGTAATGATTCTATGGCTAATATTTATAAATATACTGGGCTTTTTAACCTCAAGTATTCTGTTCTTTACAATAATGTACCTTTTATTAATAAAGAAAGGCATCACATTAAAAAAACTGGTTATCAATATTCTGACCATATTTATCATTGTTTTTCTATTTTACTATTTTTTCTCAAAACTGCTTCAGGTACCATTCCCGCGGGGAATACTTATTTAGTTGATGCAAACTAAATAGAGCTTTTTTGTTTAGAAACATAAAATATTGTCAAAATTTTAACTGAAGGAGCTTAAAAGTGAAGGGATACGTACAAATTTACACAGGCGATGGAAAGGGAAAAACTACTGCGGCTTTTGGCCTTGCCTTAAGAGCAGCAGGAGCCGGTTTAAAGGTTTTTATCGGCCAATTCTGCAAAGGTAGAGATTACAGCGAATTAAAAGCATTTGATCTCCTTAAAGAGTGGATTACCCTGAAACAGTTCGGCCCAAAACATTTTATAATGGGAAAACCCAAAGAAGAGGATTATGAAAGAGCCAAAAGGGCTTTAAAAGAAGTTAGAGATGCTATATTTTCCGGAAAATACGATGTTGTTATACTCGATGAAGCCAATATAGCAATAAGCATGGGGTTACTAAAAGTTGAAGACATTGCAGATCTTATAAAAAATAAACCAGAAAATGTTGAACTTGTAATTACCGGCAGAAATGCACCGAAAGAACTTATCGATCTTGCCGATCTTGTAACAGAAATGAGAGAAATAAAACACTACTATAAAAACGGCGTACTCGCACGGGATGGAATTGAAAAATAGACCGCTACATATACCGGTATCTGCTCATTTTATATGAATACAAAATAGAAAAACTATTATTCAATTTGCTGCAAATCTGTTAAACAAAGAAGAACCTGATTAAATATGAATAGCCCAGCCGTCAACTGCCCTTGATGCCTCCATTAAGCCCTCTGATAGGGTCGGATGGGCGTGAATCATCTCGGCTACCACTGATGCAGGTATCCCTGCCTTTTTTGCAAGCAGCAGTTCATGAATTATCTCGGTTGCATCTGCTCCGACTATATGAGCTCCCAAAATCATATCCCGTTCATCAGTAATCAATTTAACAATGCCATCGGACTTTTCAACGGCTACAGCTTTACCAACCCCCTTGTATGGGAAAACTGCCTTTTTGTACTTTAACCCTTCTTTCTCCGCTCTCTCCTCGGTATAGCCAAATCCAGCCACCTGGGGTTCAGAATATACTCCCGCAGGGATTTCATCTGGATTCAGCTTCGGTTCAGGAGATTTTCCTGCTATATGCTCCACTGCAATCTCCCCTTCCTTTGAAGCCACGTGTGCAAGAAGAGGCGAGTTAACCACATCCCCTGCAGCATAAAGACCGCTGACCGAAGTCCGGTAAAAATCTCCAACTTCAATAAACCCCCTGTTAAGGGACACACCTGCCTCCTCAAGCCCAATTCCCTCTGTGTTAGGCACTCTGCCCACCACTACAAGAAGTTTATCTCCCTCAAGCTGAGCTTCCTTTCCATCACTGTCTATAATATCAAGCTTCACCTTGTCGTTTTCAACCCTGTATCCTGTTGCCCTGGTGCCGGTATAGGTCTGGATTTTCCTCCTCCTGAAAGCCCTCGAAAGAACCTGTACAACCTCTTCGTCTTCGGCTGGAAGTATATGATTCAACATTTCAACGAGAGTTACCCTGACGCCAAAGCTGTTCATAATATGGGCAAACTCTACTCCTATAGCACCTGCTCCCAGGATTATTATACTCTCCGGGAGTTTATCGAGCATCAGGGCATCATTTGAAGAGATCACATACTTTCCATCAAAGCTGAAGCCCGGGATTTCCCTCGGCCTTGACCCAGTTGCAATCAGTATATTTTTTGCCTTTAAAACTCTATTCCCATCAATGATAACCTCATCTGGAGCTTTAATTTTTGCCTCCCCTTTGATAAGATCAACATTGTTCTTTTTCAAAAGGTACTCCACTCCCCTTGAAAGCATATCAGCCGCTTTCCTGGATTTCTTAAAGGCATACTCGTAATTAAACCCGGATCGATCAATACCCAATCCCATCTTTTCAAGCTCAACATGTGAGCTGAATATCTCCGCCTGATGAATTAGAGCCTTCGTAGGAATACATCCTATATTGAGGCAGACTCCTCCTGTTTTATCTTTTTCAACGACACCCGTTCTTAATCCAAGCTGAGCTGCGCGGATTCCTGAAACATACCCTGCCGGGCCCGAACCTATTATCAAAAGGTCATAACTTTCCATACAAGGTTCCTCCATAAAACATTTTTTTGTACACCGGTTCATCCCGGTGATATAGATACTTTATATTACAAAATCACCATACAATAAGTCAAAAAATTAATTTTAACTTCTTGAATAATTTGAAGATAGCTAATACAAACAAACTATTACTGTCAAAATTTTAGAAATGTAAACTGGCTAAGAATCGTGTCAGAACAAGGGTAGAGTAGAAATTTTTTGAAGCAGAAACACAACGCGGGTCAAAACACAAACTGTTAAACAATAAATAACAATTTCAATATTTACATTTAAATTTTCTTTCGTATTATAAAACAAAATATAGAAAATATAACCATTTTAAATTATAACAATTTTCAGGCTTATATATATATGAATCAACTATAGTTATAATAACAGACAAAGCAGGAATTGAAAGAATCAATTTGCCACCAAAGCCACAGAATTACAATCAATAATCATTTGACACTTGATTGATGAAAAGTTATTATTCGATTAATTTTATATAATCTTAACAAAAAGGGGATTTAGATGTCGTACGATAACACCCTGTTCCTGCCAAAAACATCATTTCCAATGAGAGCCGGTTTAACAAAAAAAGAACCCCAAATTCTGGAACGCTGGGAAAAGGAGAAGATCTACAAAAAGGTTATCGAAAAGAGAAAGAACGGCGAATGGTTTATACTCCACGACGGTCCGCCGTACGCCAACGGCAAAATCCATATAGGCACGGCATACAACAAGGTGCTAAAAGATTTTATCATCAAATACAAATCAATGAATGGATTTTACTCGCCCTTCGTCCCCGGCTGGGATACCCACGGTCTGCCCATAGAAACAGAGGTAATTAAGAGCTACAATTTGAAGCGTGAAGCTCTATCACCTGTAGAGTTCAGAGAAAAGTGCAAAGAGTTCACAACAA
>JALXDB010000460.1 GCA_026990615.1 Spirochaetota bacterium | reverse complement strand
AAATAGCCTACCCAATTACCAATTTTGGCCCCAGGATACCGAATCTATTAACTGCAGTCGGAGGCGAAGGAGTTTATTACAGCCCGGGTATCTATACAATCAAATTGCACAACATCTTCTTTCCCGATGGGTATCTAGAGCAGTTTGAAGGTCCAAAATTCGGCGTGGAGGGGGTCAGGAAATGGGTTGAGGTTTACGATAGGCCGCTATTTTTGGGCGTTATAAAGCCCAATATTGGTTTGCCACCAGAACCATTTGGAGAACTGGCATACCAGGCGTGGCTCGGTGGTCTTGACATAGCCAAGGATGATGAGCTTCTGTGTGATACAGAATGGTCACCTTTTGAAGAGAGAACCAGGGTACTTGGAAGACTCAGAGTTAAAGCCCAGGAGGAAACCGGTAAAAGATGCAGCTATCTTGCGAATATAACCGATGAAGTTGACCGTATGCTTGAGCTTCATGACATTGGGATTAAAAATGGAGCGGATATGTTCATGATAAATGTGATGACTACAGGCCTTTCCGCTGTGCGAATGGTCAGAAAACATACAGAGGTTCCTCTGGTGGCTCATTTTGATTTTATAGCACCCATTACAAAACCTCCTTTTTACGGTGTTCATTCAAGGGTAATTACAAAGCTTCAGAGGTTGACGGGTTGTGATATTATTATCTTCCCTGGTTTCGGAAAGAGAATGAAAACGCCAGAAAAAGAGATAATTGATAATATTAGATGCTGTCTTGAGGATATGGGCCCGATTAAAAAAGCCCTTCCGGTTCCTGCTGGCAGTCAGTGGGCCGGCTCTATTGGTCAGTTGTACAGGGTTATAGGGGATATCGATTTTGGTATAGTTCCGGGAAGAGCTGTTTTCAGCCACCCGGGAGGACCATCGGCCGGCGCAAAAAGCCTGCTGCAGGGCTGGGAGGCTGCGAGTAAAGGTATTTCGTTGGAGGAATATTCAAAGGACCATGTCGAACTTGCCCGAGCCATTGATCAATTTCAGAAAAAATAGATGTTCATGTTGAAAATTATTCCCTGCCGTTTTCCAGCACAATGTTGTGTTTCTGCTCTTTAAGGTGTAATTTCGGTTTTCTTATGGATTGGATTAAGATTCTTTGACGTTTGAGTTCATGTGTAAATCGCTATTTATCCATCCTCTTTCGCAATATCCATTACCATTCTAATGAGTTTTCCTTTGTCAACGCCTTTATTTACCGGAATTATCTTTTTAGAATCTTTGTTTTTTTATTTCTTTGTTTTTCATTCGTCCTCCTCCTGGTTTTAAGATTTGATATTTATTTTTCGGCCAGTTGGAGGGCCCTTTTTTATTTAAAGGTGCGAAGAATATTATACGTTATCTTTTTTAGCCGGTCGGAGGACCTTTTATTTTACGTTATCGATTACATCTAACCTGATATAGATACTAATTTATAAAATGTTTTATTGTGAGTTAAGACTATGTTCTGATGTTGGTTCTATTATCATGTAAACTTTAACAAATAACCCCAGAACTTAACACTGCTTGCGGTTTGGTGTCTGTCATTAGAACTTTGCGGATTTATTCTTCTTTATCTATAGAAAATCTCCCATTTGTAGCAGCTCTCGTTACGCATTTCAAAGCGGGCAATATCATCATCCAGTACAATCTGGAAGATATAGTTTCTTTCGGTTGAGTTACCCCTTATATCTGAAAAATTGTAGGATAGTACTTTGCCATCATCCTGTAGAAAAATTAGCCTTCTGGATGTGAGAAAGAGTGTACCATCTGAAACTTTTTCAAGCTTTGGATAGTATGGTTCGTGATAAAGGGAGACCTTTTTTGATTTGAGATAAATCTTTTCTCCCTCGTTTAGAGGTAGTTTTTCATCAACTTCAATGGGTACTATTTCTTCCTCTTTAAACATCTGATCGGAAAATTCCTTTATCGCCTTCCACTCATCTTTATCATCTTCTCTCATGAAGCAGTTAAGATTAACCTCCCAGGTTTTACCGCAGTGCATGCATTTTATATGTCTTGAATCGATTTCCCTAAGGGCGTCTATTGTTCTGCATTCAGGGCACCTCCATAAAAGCCTTGGCAGGCCCACAGCAGGATCTTTGCCTTTTATGTACTCTACCTTCGTGTAGTTGTCATTGTTATAGATGCCCTTCTGAATATAGTCTATAATTTCTTCGTCCGGAGTTTTCCTGTCAAACTGAACAGGTTTTGAATAGTAGATTGTAATAGGGCTTTTTCTTCTCCTATCTGCCCAGCGTGGATAAGCTAAATAGTTTCCTCTGGAAACAACAGTTACAAGGGGTACATTGAGAAGCTTGACAAGTTTTGCTGTAGATTTTAAAATTGGCAGTGTTTCTCCATCCCAGTTTCTTCCTCCTTCAGGGTATATTACGAGTGGGTATCCCTTTTTTACTATGTTAATGGCATATTTGATCGATTTAAAATCTACAAATCCCTTTTTTCTGGGAAATGCTCCCATTGCCCACATAAAACGTCTGACAAGAGGCTTTCTGAAGAACTCGTTTGAAGCCATCTGAAAAACCGGTTTTCTTATCAATGCTCCTATAAAGAATGGATCGAGAAGATGGCTGTGATTGGCCACTATGAGGTATGGCCCTTTATCGGGAAGATTTTCCAGCCCTACGGCTCTTAGCCTGAAGTATTTAACGTAAAATGGCTGTACAACAAGCAGAACAAATCTGTAAAAATAAAGTTTTGGAGTTTTAAAAAGATCAAGCATTTTATCATCCTGTATATATTGTTTTTATTTAAATAAAACTGCACTTTATTCAGAATTAATTCTTGGTTATCAGTGTTCAAATGTTGCGTTCTCTAATATTAATAAATATTAAAAGATTGTTTGAAAATTTTTTTAAGATGGATTTTATAATGCTTAAAATCTCATGCAAAATTGAAAATTATCATACAGCAGCCTTTCTATATATATCGTTTTTTTCCGTCCATACAATTTTCTGATATTTTTGTATTAAGATAATAATTACCAATTAAATCTTGAACTACAGTAAACTTTTAATGTTAAAAAAGGATCATGTTTAATTATTCAAGTACTATTAACCCTTTTATGCTTTTTATTTATTCAATATTTTTTAAACTGCCTTTTTTTTTACTCTTTTGATAATAAACACCATAACTTTTATAACTTTACCATTTCTTTAAAAGAAAGAGATCAAAACCTTAGATTGAGAAGCCATAGCGAATCTTTAAAAAATAACATTAAAAATTAATTCGTCCGGTCATAAGATAGATTGAGCACAGTACAAC
>JALXDB010000459.1 GCA_026990615.1 Spirochaetota bacterium | reverse complement strand
ATTTAATTTGGTGGAGTTTTCGTTAAGATTTGTGTATTATTTTAAAAAATGAATATTTAAATAATTCGATAAAGGAAGGGAAGATGATCTGGAACGAAGAAAGAGAAACCATGAGTGATTCAAAAAAAAGAGAGCTTCATTCTGAATTACTTAGAAACCTTGTTAAAAGGGTTTATGAGAAGATTCCCTTTTATAAAAAAAAGATGGATGAACTCGGAGTTAAGCCATCTGATATAAAAACAATCGATGATATTGTTAAACTTCCATTCACCACAAAGGACGATTTGAGGGAGAACTATCCCTTTGGAATGTTCGCAGTGCCGATGAGCGAGGTGGTGGAAATTCACACTTCATCCGGTACCACGGGGAAGCCGGTTGTTGGCGGTTATACAAAAAATGACATTGATATGTGGAGTGAAGTTATGGCCCGCTGCATGGCTGCAAGCGGTACAACTCGCGATGACGTGGTGCAGAACGCCTACGGATACGGTCTGTTTACAGGGGGGCTGGGTGTTCACTATGGTTCGAGAAAAATCGGGGCCAATGTTATTCCTATTTCGGGTGGCAATACGAAAAGACAGATTATGGTTATGCAGGATTTTGGCTCTACAATACTAACATGCACTCCCAGTTACGCCCTCTATCTTGCGGAAGTCGGCGAAGAGATGGGGGTTGATTTTAAAAAATTACCTCTGAAGGCCGGCAATTTCGGTGCTGAACCCTGGTCTAATAATATGAGAAAGGAGATAGAGAGCAGGCTTGGTATTTTAGCCCTCGATATTTACGGCCTAACAGAAATAATAGGGCCTGGTGTTGGAAATGAGTGCGAGTATAAAGAGGGTATTCACATATGTGATGACCATTTTTATCCGGAAATAATAAATCCGGATACAGGTGAGGTTTTGGAGCCCGGCGAGGTGGGAGAACTTGTAATAACAACACTCACCAGAGAAGCTACCCCGCTTTTGAGGTACAGAACAAGGGATATAACATCTATTATTCCGGGAAAGTGTAAATGCGGGAGAACGTCAACAAGGATACAGAGAATAATGGGCAGAACGGATGACATGTTAATAATCAGAGGTGTAAATGTCTTTCCATCGCAGATAGAGGAAGTTCTGGTTAATATTGAGGGAGTAGAGCCCCACTATCAGATTATAGTTGATCGTGTTGGTGCTCTTGATGTACTTGAAGTACAGGTTGAGATGAACGAAAAATTGCTTTCAGATGAGATAAAAGAGCTGGAGGCCCTTGAAAGAAAGATACAGTCAGAGATAGAAAGCATGCTGGGTATAAAAGTAGGGGTTAAGCTGGTTGAACCGAAAACCATAGCAAGGTCTGAAGGCAAAGCCAAAAGAGTTATCGATAAGAGAAAATTATAGGAGGAATAATACTATGAAAATACGCCAGATATCAATCTTCATTGAGAATAAGGTTGGAAGACTGAAAGAGGTCACAGATATTTTAGGCAGTTCTAATATAAATATAAGGGCCCTGTCTTTAGCGGATACATCTGATTTTGGTATACTGAGGATGATCGTTGAAGATATTGACAGGGCTATGGGCGAGCTCAAAAAACACGGTATTATTGCAAAAGAATCCCATGTTGTAGCCGTAGAAGTGCCGGACAGACCCGGGGGGCTTGCGAAGGTTCTTGACATTCTGGTAGATGCTGGGATCAATATTGAATATATGTATGCTTTTTTCGAGAAGCCCGAGGATAGTGCCCTTTTGATCTTTAGATTTGAAAAAACCGACGAGGCTATTGATGTTTTGTTGAAAAATGGAATTAATATTTCCGATGAGAAAAAGCTTGGAGTACATTAATGCTTTAAATGTATAGAAATCCTATGGCGTAACCGTTAAGGAGGGCTTTGTGCCTATAAGAGATGCTGAAATAATGAGCCTGATGGAGAGAATTAGAGAACATTATCATAACAATGTTAACAATAGATTTGTCAGAAAAGCTCTTCTTTTGATGGATATATCCAGAACTACATGGGATCACCTTGAATCCCTTACTGAAAAGGGGGATTTTTATAGAACCCAGGGATACCAGTTTGATGAACTCTACGAGTGGATAGTGGCTGCTCTAACATTTATTCACCATGCAAGAACGGAGGTTTCTCCCAATCTTAAAAGTATACTTGCTGCGGGGAGTGCCACGATTTTACACAAAGGAGCCAGAGAAAGGGAGGAGGATAGAATACTTCGTGAAATGGCAATAAAGAATTTTCCATCTAATTTAATGATATTTGCTGATTTAATAAGAGAACTATATCAAAAAGTTAAAGAACTTGATGAAAAGATAAACTTCTCAAGACCCATTTACAAAAAATACCCCGAGATACAGGAGTTAATCAAGGTTCTGTAGTTTTTATCATGCAAGCCTTTTTGTAAGGATAACTCTATTACCCGGCTCTATATACCTGACATCGTCGTAATACACAGATGCCAGGAATATACCTCTTCCGTTGGATTCAAAGATTCTGTCCGGGTCATGGGGCGACGGTAGGTTTTTAAAGTCAAATCCATCTCCATCATCTATAACTTCAACTTCAAAGACCCCCTCGTTCAGTATAGAATTAATGGTGACCTTTTTGTTTTTCATATCAGCTTCTTTTATTCTTTCATTCAGTAGATCGGTGTATGTATTTGAGTTTAGAGCTTTGCTTTTATCCTCATAGGTTATGCCCAGATTACCGTGCTCTATGGCGTTTATTAGTATTTCATATAGGCCTATTTTTAATCCATCGTAGATTGAGGCTTCTAATTCCGGAGAGATATTAAAAAGTATTTGATTTACAACATTCCATATCTTTGTTATATCATTTCCTATAATGCATCTCTTTTTTTCATATACGACGATATCTTTTGCTACCTCAGCCCTCTTCTTGCTTTCCTTTTTTAAGATTATGTTTTCCAGTATTGAGAAAAGCTCGTTTAGTGAGATGGGCTTTTTTATAAAGTTTGATGCTCCTGCTCTCATTGACTCGATCACCAGCTCTTCGGATCCATAGCCGGTCATAATTATAACGTCCGTATCCTCATTCATCCCCTTTATCTTTTTTGTAACTTCTATTCCTGACATTTCATGCATCTTTACATCGGTTATTACGATTTCAGGTTTTTCTTTTTTAAAGACTTCAATTCCCTCAAGCCCGTTTGAAGCTGTCAGTACGGAGTATTCCTTTTCTTTTAAAGCTATCGATAGGACCTGTCTTATGGCATCCTCATCATCAATAACAAGGACTGTTCTCATAACCTTCTCCAGTATGGTAA
>JALXDB010000458.1 GCA_026990615.1 Spirochaetota bacterium | reverse complement strand
ATATAAACGTACTTAAGGTAGTCTATGTACTCCTGAGTGATGTTACCTACTTTTGCGGCTTCTTTTATCTCGTCGAAGTTCATCTTGGATACCCCTTATTGCCTGTTTTTAGATTAAGATTTCTGACCTTAATTTTATTTCTAATAAAGGGCCTATTCGTGGATAGACCCTTTATTAACTGTTTATGCTGAATATCTTGGAATCTACTCCTTGTTTTCTTCTCCCCCTTCGGATTTTGCTCTGGCCTGCTTTGCAGCACCTGCTTTTTTAGCTGTTGCAGATTTTGCTGCAGCTTCTTTATCGTAGAGTTTGGACTTTTCGAATGGTACCTCTTTTCTCGGAGCGACTTCAAACTTTCTGTAATCCATCCTTACGAGAAGAACAGGTGGAATAACATCCTTTATTGTCTTTGTCGCATCGTAGAAGTGGTTTCTTATTTCATTGGCATGGATTGCCACTTCTTCCATATCCCTTGTATGCTCTTCAAGCCCTTCGAGCTGGGATACTTTATCGAGAATATCCAGAATAACACGGTTGAGTGAGTCTTCCTGTCCGGCCTCCTCATCGAGGTGCTTACCGAGTGAATTAACATCCGAAACAGTTAACGGGTATATTTTGTACCCGTCTTCTGGGACGTTGTATGTTGCCTGAAGAACTCCGAGTATAACGGAGAGGGATTTTGCATACAGTCCTCCCGGATGCCTTTCAGCAAGTAGCCCAAAGCACGCCGTCAGTATCTGGTAGTTTGGTTTTATTGAACTGAAGAACAGAAACGGGTCTCTCTCTCCTATCAATGCGTCAATTACCCAGTGGTTTCCTATCTCAAGGACCTTGACGAACAGCGGGTAGTTTTCATAGGTTAGACCGGTTTTATTAAGGTACCTTGCATATGTTATGGCGGCTTCCACTGCTTCCTGTGTTCTGCAGGCGAGGATTCCGCTCAACATATTGTTTTCTATTTTTGCAATATCCTGCGATGTATATATCTTTTGTTTATCAAGGATTACCATGTTTAATACCTCCTCACTTTGTTAGTTTTTAATCTTCAAAAACAGTATTTGGTAGTACTTCTTTAACAAGATAATCGGATTTAACAAGCAGTACCTGTGGTATAGCATCTTCCATCTTCTTTCTCTTGTCAAAGAAGTGTGTTCTGATGAGGTTGCATTGTCTTGCTATCAGCTCCATTTCCTCATCGCCCTGTCCTTCCAACCTGGAGATTCTATCCAAAATATCTAATATTGCTCTGTTCACTGGATCTGTTTGCCCCTTATCTTTATTTAAATGTTTTCCTAAATTGTTTATATCGTTAACGGATAGCTTATGTATTCTGTATCCATCTTTGGCGTAGCTGTAGGCAACCTGAAGTACCCCGAGTACAATCGACAGGGTTTTTGGATATATCCCGCCAGGATGCCAGTTGGTCAGTAGCCTGAAGCATGTCGATATAAGGTGTTTCGTGGGCTGTATCGGTGTTAAAAGTAGAAATGGGTCATCGTCACCGATTAGAGAATCGATTACATAGTGGTTGTCGATCTCCAGTAATTTTAAGAATAAAGGATAATTTTCATTCGTCAATCCGCTTATACGCAAAAATCTGGTATAAGTAAGGGCAGCTTCCACTGCATCTGGTGTTCTGCAGGCAAAAATGTTGTTGATAATATGGTTTTCAACTCTAAATATAGATTCATCAGACCACACCTCTGCAGTGAGTTGATCTTTTTCTTCAGCCATCTATCTCCTCCTTAATAGTTTTTATTTATACTTATGATTTTGCCTCTTTAAATGGTACCCGTTTCCTGGGATTAACTGTTGTTTTTTTGTAATCTTTTCTCACAAGTATCTCCTGCGGCAAAACGCTGCTCATTTCCAGCCTTCTGTCGAAGAATGCGTTTCTTATTGCAATTGCATGGGCAGCGATTTTGTTTATCTGCTCGTCTGCCTCATCACCGAATCTTGAAGTATAATCGGCTATATCCGCGAGAATATCCAGGATAAACCTGTTAACACCCTCGGTCTGTTTCTTGCTTTTGTCGAGAAATTTCCCCAGGGCGTTTAAGTTTTCTATAGATAGAGGGTATAGCTTGTAGCCCTCCTTTGCCCTATGATAGTTGCGGTAGAGTATACCGAATATGATTTCCAGCGTTTTATCGTAAACTCCGCCTGGCGAGTACTTATACAACAGTTTGAAACAGTAGTCTATAAGGTAATAGTTGGGCTGTATCTCCTTGAAAAAGTCGAATGCATCGCTATCACCCAGTAGTGCGTCTGTTACATTGTGATTTTCCTCTTCAAGCATCTCCATGAATAGAGGGTAGTTGTCGCTGTTTAGCCCTTTATAGTTCAGGTATCTTGCAAACTCAACGGCTGCCTCAACACTGTACTGGTTTTCGCATTTTAAAAACTTATTTATAACGCTTATCTGTAAGTTGTATAGCTCTTCATCTGTCCAGATATTTTTCCACTGGAGATTTAACATTTCAATCCCCTTTCACTATGATGATTTATTTCTCTTTTTTATCTTTCTTTTCTGTTAAAATACTCGGTTTTATATCCCTTTTTGGAACTTTTTCCTTTATAAGCAAAACGTCCGGAATTGCGTCGGACATCTTCTTCCTCATATCAAAAAAAGCCATTCTGATGAGATTGGCTTTTAAGGCGACCTGTTTTTGCTCCCTGGTTGCACTTTCTATACCCATAAGGTATATATCAAAGAGTATGTCAAGGATCAGAAGATTAACTTCGTCAAGTTGATTCTTATCCTTGTTAAGATACTTACCAATATTGTAAACATCCGAAACAGTTAGTTTGTAGACACTGTAGCCAAACTTCGGTTCCTTGTACGTGTTCTGAATAATTCCTAACAGTGCCAGGAGGCATTTTCTGTTGAGTTCGTCCTTTTTGAACTGCGATAGTATCCTGAACGTCTCCCTCAGCATGTACCAGTTTGGCCTTATAGGCGAAAAAAGTAGAAATGGATTTTTATCGCCTATCAGACTATCTATCACATAACTGTTGTTGGTTTCAAGAAATACAAAGTAAAGAACATAGTTTTCATTGTTTATACCAAGAGAGTTAATGTACCTTGCAATAGTTACGGCGCTGTCAACAGCCTTTGGTGTATTGCATAAAACTATATTTTCAAAGAGCGAGATGATTACATTTTGCTTTTGCTTTTCAAAATCTTTAAGGAGATCAGATTCTTTAATTCTTCCCTTGTAGTTTGCAGTACTTCGTGCCAACAATTCACCCCTTTTATCATTATTACTCTAATCTCCTTATCGGCTAATTTTGTTTGTAAACCATACAAA
>JALXDB010000457.1 GCA_026990615.1 Spirochaetota bacterium | reverse complement strand
TTACCCGGTAGAACCTCTATGAATGCACCAAAATCAGTTATCTTCTTAACTTTACCCTCGTACACCTTGCCCACCTGAACATCTTCAGTTATGTCGCGCACCATGTCGTACGCCTTTTTGGCATCATTTTCATTCTTGCTTGATATTGTTACGGTGCCGTCATCGTCTACCCATACATTGGCACCGGTCGCCTCTATGATATAGCGTATCGTCTTTCCTCCGGGGCCAATTATTAATCCAATTTTATCAACCGGAACCTTGTATGTCAGAATCTTGGGTGCATAGCTTGAAATCCTCTCAACTGGTTCCTTAATAACCTTTGCCATCTTGTCAAGGATATATAGCCTGCCCTCCTTTGCCTGCTCAAGCGCCTCTTTCATTATTTCCTTTGTAATACCGCTTATCTTTATATCCATCTGAAATGCTGTAATTCCTTTTCTTGTACCGGCAACTTTAAAATCCATATCTCCAAGATGATCCTCGGAACCCAGTATATCTGTAAGTATTGCATACTTCCTATCTTCATACACAAGGCCCATTGCAACACCCGCCACTGAATCGCGAATTGGAACACCCGCACTCAGCAGTGAAAGTGTACCCGAGCATACGGATGCCATAGATGATGAACCGTTCGATTCGGTAATCTCCGAAACCACCCTCACCGTATAGGGGAACTCCTCTTTAGGTGGCATAACAGGTTTGATTGCCCTTTCTGCCAGGTTACCGTGCCCAATTTCCCTTCTGCTTGGAGACCCTATTCCTCCCACCTCCCCTACAGAGAACGGCGGGAAATTATAGTGAAGCATAAAGCTCTTCGTTCCTTCACCCTCAATGTCATCATACCGTTGTTCATCATCAACCGTTCCGAGGCTGGTAATGGCAAGACTCTGTGTTTCACCCCTTGTAAACAGGGCAGAACCGTGAGTTCTCGGAAACAGGTTCACCTCTATACTTATGGGCCTGATATCTCTTAGACCGCGCCCGTCCGATCTAATCCCCTTTTCAAGAATAGATTTCCTCACTATTTCCCGTTCAATCTCTTCTAAAACATCCTTTGCATCCTGAACAGCATCTTCACCGAACTCTTCTACAATAGTGTTTATAACCTCTGTGGCTATTTCTTCAAGGGCATGCTGCCTCTCAAGTTTTTTCGGTATGAAGCAGGCCTCTTCGTACCTTGAGTATGCAAGTTCTCTAACCCTCTTTAATATATTTTTATCAATCTCCTTTGGTGGAACAATCTGTTTCTCTTTTCCTACCTTTTCAACGAGTTTCTTCTGGGCCTTTATTATCTGTTTTATATACTTCTCCGCAAACTCAATGCCCCCTAATAACACGCTTTCCGATACCTCGTTTGCTCCACCCTCGACCATAACTACAGCGTCTTCTGTGCCGGCTACAACAAGATCAAGATCACCTTCTTCTATCTGGGTGTAGGTTGGATTGATTATATATTCACCGTTGAGCATTCCAACTCTAACAGCACCGACCAATTTTTGAAGTGGTATGCTTGAAAGTCCGAGAGCCACCGAGGCACCGTTCATAGCAAGAACATCGGGGGGATTTATCTGATCTGCTGAAATGGTTGTTGCTAGGACCTGAATCTCATTCCGGTAGTTTTTTGGAAACAGCGGCCTGATAGGCCTGTCAATCAACCTGGAGACCAGTATTTCCTTTTCTCTGGGCCTTCCTTCTCTTTTAATAAAACCACCCGGTATTTTTCCAGCCGCGTAATACTTTTCCGTGTAATGAACGGTCAGCGGAAGATAATCCAATCCTTTTACTTCATTTTTTGAATAGCATGCCGTAGCAAGAACAACAGAATCTCCGTATTTAACAACTACGCTTCCATCAGCCTGTTTTGCTATCTTTCCTGTTTCAAAAATAAGCTTTCGATTACCAATTTCTATTTCTATCTGTTCCATACTTTAACCTTAAATTTTATTCTCTGATTTTTATGCAATGTTATGATTTTAAATATCTACCTCCTGATACCAAGTTTGGATATGATGCTTCGGTACCTTTCAATATCAGTTTTCATGAGGTAATTCAACAATCTTCTTCTCTGACCGACCATCTTTAGAAGCCCGCGTCTTGAATGATGATCCTTTTTATGCGTTTTAAAGTGCTCGGTTAAAATATTAATCCTTTCTGTCAGCAGTGCAATCTGTACTTCCGGACATCCCGTATCCTTTTCATGCTTTCCATAAGTAGAAATTATTTCAGCCTTTCTTTCCTTTGTTAACGCCATCTAAACCTCTCCTTCTAAATTCTCAAATATTAATATACTCCAATTAAATAAAATAACAAAATTCTTTTTACAGGATAAAATTTGTTAAAGCAAACATCATAGATCATCGAATTTGAATACCACAAAATCTATTTCCGGGATTTTCTGCCCACCTGCTCCGCCTGCAATATTTATTCTATCCCCATCAATTTCAATTAAGGTATCATAATATTCTTTTAGCACAGGGTCAAACAGTTCGCCATGAAAAGACCCTTTTTCAGGTATAGCCATATCTTTTATAAACAAACCATATATGCCGTTTATATGCTCAATATATATCCTGTAGTTTCTTCCAAGAAACTTATTAGCCCACTTGATTTTTCCATCCTTTATCATCGTTCTTATTCTGGTGCTCGATACCTTTTCCCCGTCTACAGAATAATCCCTAACGGGCACAAGTGTTATATCGTTTTTCCTCCCAAAATCATATATAACATCCAGGTCTCCGGAATTATTCCTGCCAAACCTGAACGACTCGCCAAGACATATAATCTTCGGGTTAATCTCTTTTTTTAGAGCGAATAAAAAATCCTCTGGTGTTAAGGATGCAAATTCCCTATCAAAATCTATATAGATGAACAGATCAATGCCGATACTTTGAAATGTCTTTATCTTATCACATCTGGCCCATAATCTTTTTGGGTGCAATCCCCTGATAACTTCCAACGGATGATTCTTAAATGTTAATACCGATGTATATAAACCTCTCTTCCTGGATTCATCCACCAATTTTTTAATTATTTTGCGATGCCCAAGATGATATCCCTCAAAATTACCTATTGTTAGGCCCAGTTTGCCGAAATATTTCGAAGGAATATTGAAACTCTCTACAATATCCACCTATTACAACCCCATAACTTTGAAGTATTTCAACTTTCCGTTATTTTTTTGAACAACTGCAATAGTTTTATCTTTATAAATCACCCTGATATATCTGGCATTGTTAAAACCAGGATCACCAAAGACCATTTCAGGTGAAATGCCATTTGAAACTTTTAAAGCCTCATCATAATTGACATCAATAC
>JALXDB010000456.1 GCA_026990615.1 Spirochaetota bacterium | reverse complement strand
ACACCAAGATATCTGTTCTGGTTGAAAGGGTCCTGAATTGCGATTTTCCAGAGTTTATTATCCTTAGTTTTGCCTTTTACATAAATATCTCCTCCCGCATTTACAAGGAAATTCTTAAAACCCCTGCTTATCAAAAAATCTCTTACCATGTCGACTATTCTGCCCTTCGCGATAGCGCTGAGATCAAGCATCACATCTTCCGGTTTGGTTATAGTGCTGTTATCTACAAGAATTTTCTCATAGCCAATATGTTTTAGGGCCTCTTTTATACTCTGCGGATCGGGGAGGTCTGGATGATCTCCGTTGAATCCCCATAGTACTGTAAGAGGATAGATTGTAGGGTCAAAGTAACCTTTTGTAAGTTTAGAAATATTCAGCGAATCCAAAATCAGTTTAAATAGCTCTGGGGAATCCTTTTCTTTAAGAAAATTACTTTTATTGAATCTGTATAGATCGCCTTTCTTTCTATAGTCGAACTTTTTATCAAGTGTTTCTATCAATTTAAAGGATTTCTCTATTGTTTCTTTGGCGTATGACGATCTATCATTATCGCAAACGAGGGTTATCTGTACAAAAGTTCCAAGCGCTATGGTTGTTTTTTGTACTTCCAGTTTTTTATTTCGGCATGAGGTCTGAACGAGCAGAACCAACAAAGCTGTAATGATCAGGAGTAACTTTTTTTGCATTATTTAAAGAACCATTTATCTATCATTTTATCAATCGTTCCATCTTTCTTTAAAAGATCTATGGTGTTGTTAATCTTTTTTAAGAGCTCCTGGTTTTCACTGTTCAGGATTATTACATATCTATTTTTTGAGAGTATAATTTTTGGTATTTTAAAAATACCCCTGTACTCATCGTTGTAGTAAACGTACTGGCATGCTATTGAAACATCAGCCACTATTGCATCGACCTTGGCTCTGGCCAGATCATCGAATGCAGTGTTTATATCGGTGTATTCCTTGAGCTTTATATTTCTTATCTGCTTCAATTTAGAGATTGATTTTGAACCTTTTTGAATAGCGACCTTTTTCCCGGCTAGATCATTGAGTCTCTTAAAATTGTAGAAGTCCTCTGATATTACGAGCACTTCTCCTATATCAAAGTATGGGTTGGTATATGAAATATTTGAGAATCTGCTTAGAAGATCAGAATCTTCTTTTATTCCTGAGATTACAATATCATATGTTTTATCTATTAAACCGTATATAAGATTATTTTTTAAAACAGGTATTATCTCGATTGAAAACCCCCCTTTTTTTGCGATTTCATTGATTAAATCAATGTCAAATCCCTCCAGAGTATTTTTTTTCGTAATTGTTTCAAAAGGTGGAAATGTTGGTGAGGTTGCCACTATATATTTTTTCTGAGCACTGAATCTATGGCAAGAAATTCCTGATATGAGAATAACAGGTGTAAAAACCAGAAAAAGAAAAAAAGTTATCTTTTTTTTATTCATGTTCGTAAACCTCTGTATTAATAATAAATCTATTGAGCGGTTTAGTTAACAAAATTTTATGCAACGGATTTTAAAAGATAGCCAAGGTCTTCCCTGGTGTAATAGGGCTTTAGGGGTATTCCCTCACCGGTTATATACTGTTTTCTTCTATTGTTGATTAATATTCTAACTTTCCGCACACTATTGAACTCGAAAGCTGTGTACAGTATTTGCAGCAGTTCCAGAGTGATTGCCTCCCTCCCGCTGTAGTTTTCTTCTAATTTCTCATTAAAGTTCAGTGTTAAAGTGCCATTCGACAGAGAGGCTGATATAAGCTTTGTCCCTTCCGGGATGAAGCTTATGATTCCTCTTTTTCTCTCGGGTGGGAGGGGACCGTTAAGTAGGGATATATAGGTTCTGGTGATTGGAGAATCGTAATATTTAATCTTTCTCTTTATTGGTACTGGTTTTGCAGTTCCATCTATTTCAATTTTAACAAAGTATATAGAAGTTGTGAGTTCTTTTATTCTAATTTTCTCAGTTCTTTTTTTCTCTTCTGTTCTTTTTTCGCTCTTTTTTTGCGATGAAGGTTTTTGAATTTCAGTGAGACTCTTTTCTCCCGATGTTTTGTTTTCCGGTTCTCTTTTTGTTACAGGTTTTTCCTCCTGTGATTTTGTTTCATAGGTCTTTTCTTCTTCTTCTTCTTCTTCTTTGGGTTTTTTTACTTCAGTTATTTTTTTATCCTTCGAACTTTCACCCGATACAATTCTTTTAATGGTTGTTACTGTATCTTTTAGCGAGTCTTTACCCCTATAAAGAAAAACAACAACCAGTATCAGCAGTACAAGCAGCCAGAAGAGACAACCTGTTTTGCCAATTTTTTTTCTTTTTTTTCTCCTTCTCATCTGTGTGAATATAGATTTTACAAGTTTAATCGTCAAGTTAAAGAAAAATTGCGTTATTATTAAAGAGTGGAAGTTATTTTAATTTTTAATTAAAATAGAATATAGCTGTTGGAGGAGATCAACTTTGGATAGTAGAAGAGTTTTAAAGGTTTTTCTGCCTGCAGTATTCATTGTAGTTGGACTTGTTATTATAATCGGTTTGAATGCAGTGGGTGCCGAAAACCGCATCAAGGAAAGAGCTATTTTGAATATAAATGGAAGGCCGCTTTATGTAGAAATAGCCTCAACACCTGAACAGCGGCAGAAGGGGCTTATGTTTAGAAAGCATCTGGGTGAAAATGAGGGGATGCTCTTTGTATTTGAAAAAGAAAAAATTCTTTCTTTCTGGATGAAGGATACCTATATACCACTTTCAATTGCCTTTATAGATAAAAATGGCGTGATTGTGAATATATTTGATATGAAGCCCTTTTCTTTGAAACCTGTTGTGTCGACATTAAAGTGTAAATATGCACTGGAAGTTAACCGTGGTTTTTTCCGCAGATGCGGTGTAGAGGTAGGGGATAAAATAGATTTAAATGGTATATATAGATGAGAAAGTATCTGTTTGTATTTATTGTTATGCTTTTCCTTTTTTTCTCGACCTCTTCTATTCTACATGCAGCCAAAAAGCGAACCCTCCTTGTTATGCCTTTTGAAAATATCGGAATGGAAAGTACGGGGTCTCGTGTTGAAGATGGAGACCTCGGCTACATGTTGTCTGTTGTAATTGCTGATAAAATACAGTCGAAAAAAAGAAAAAATCCTTACTCTATTTATGTAGTTTCAAAAGAAAAGTACATTCAGCTCTTTCCTTTAACTCGGGAAAAGTTATACAGTATAGGTTCATTGAACGATATTGATATCATACTCTTTGGATTTTTCGACGCCGGAAATGGATCCCTCCAGCTCTATTCAAAAATGTTTTTTGTTGACAGAAAGATGGCGGTTGAAGTTAATGAATCTTATCCCATAATATATAAGACCGTTAAATGGGTTGAAAAGATAGGTGTAGAGGGAGTAGCCCGCTACAAGCAAAAAGGCAAGGTAAAAGCACTGTCTATATTTGGAATAAACGAGGAAGAAGTCAAAACGGAGAGCACGGGAATACGTGAAAAGAATTATTTCTTACAGTTAGAGAATCTATTAGGTATGTATATGGTATTTGGAGGGTGGGATGAGTATTACCCTACAGGAGTTTTTAATGAAATTTCTCTTTTTTTAGTTCCTACAAGAGAGAAAAGGATGGTTTTTTCAGTTGGGGTTAGATCTAGATATTCTGTTTTTTCCAGAAGGGAGGATCAGTGTTACATCTCATCTGTTCTGACTTCATTTTATATCGGGCCGGCGGTTGAATATAGAATCAGGCTATTTAAAAAACTTAAGATGTTTAAATTATCTTACACCGCTGGATTTTCGGCTTCAAATTTAAATATTAATAACAGAAATTACGGTTCCTTCGATCCTTCAGATTTTTTTGATGCTGCCATGATCTTTAAGTTTGGGAGAGATGTTGACCTTTCGTTAAACGCTGGATACTACGAAATTATGTTTATCGATGAAGGCCTGCTAAGCGTATATCTATCGCTTGGGTTTTTATTTGATTGATACTTTTAAGATGTTTTTTATTTTAGAATTGAAAAATAAACCGGATGTTGTTTAAAAGAGAGTTGTAAAGATGGAAAATTTCATTATGAGAAAATTTATAATTCTACTAATACTGTTTATTTTTCTTCCCTGTTTTTATGCAGGTGCTTCAGAGCTATTTGTTAACTCGAATCCAATCAGGGCAAACGTGGAGATAAATGGTGCTATCGTTGGAAGAACTCCTGTTCGAATAATCCTCCAGCCATTAACAGAGTACAAGCTTAAAATTTATCGAGAGGGATATAAGAAGATTGAAAAGAGCATAAAACTACAGAAAAATGAGGTTAAAAACATCTTTCTGGAGCTTGCTCCCGATAAGATTGAGATAGTACTGAAGGACGAAGGTAAAATTGTGGAAGTTTGCGGAGATCCAATCGGTAAAACTCCCGCAATTGTTTACAATATTCCAAACGGTGTATACAGATTGGAGAAAACGGATAAATATTATAAAATTAATCCTGCACTCTATTCCTATTCTATAAGGTCATCCATAATTGAATCTATTTACATGGGTGGAATGTTTACATTTCTACTTTTGAAATCCAATGAAGCAAGAAATAACGGAGACAGTGTATATTCAACTGCCTTCAATATCGGAGCTCTGGTAGCATCCTCAATACTGGGTTATGACCTGTATAAAATATTTAAATTGAAAATGGCCGAAGAGAAAAATATATCAGAGCTAAAAAAGGCAAAGATACGGCCGTATTCAATGAAGAAGGATAGAGAGTTGTTCTCGGATGGTGTGCGGTTTATAGGAGAGGGTAAGTACAGGAATGCCATAGAAAAATTCTCTCTGATTATAAATTTATACGAAGATTCACAGTATGTGCCTGTATCGTATTACGAACTCGGGTACTCCTATTTCATGTTGAATGATTTTAAGAACTCTGAAAAATATTTTAGAACATATCTTTACGAGTATCCATCGTATGAAATGTACAGTTTCGGGTTTTATTATTACATAGAGTCCCTTATTAAAAATAAAAAATACCTTCTGGCTGCGAGAGAGTTTTTTGATTACTCTCCAGAAGTTCTGGATGATGACAGTGGAAAGTTGTATGAGCTTTATTATGGTATGATTGCCCCAATTGCAAAAAAAGTTAAAAGAGAGGATAGAATAAAACTTGCAAACAAAATGATAAAATACCTGGATTACTTTCTTGGTAAGTACAAAGGAAGTTCCTATCAGAAAGAAATAATGATAATGAAGGGAAAGTTGATCTACAGATACATTAACCGAGATAGAGGACTGCTCTACCTGAAAAAGGTAAAAGAGTTGTATCCTAAAATGAGCTTAGAAGAAGTACTTAGAGACACGGAGAGAGCCGGAAATTATGAGTAGAGTATTAATATTTGAACATAACGGGTATGTTTTTGGAGTCCCGGAAGAACAGGTAGAGAAAATTCTTATAAATAAGTATCCCGAGAGGAGCGAGTTTACCCTTGCAACCGGGGTGGAAGTTAAAAGTCTTTCCGAGTATATCCCTATTGAAGCTGAATTCCCTGAATCAGAAAAGCCGGAATATGAAAACATTATATTTATCAAAGGACAGAAGGATTACTACGGATTTACAGTTAATAGAATAAGAGGATATCTAAACGTTAAAGACAATGGCGAGAGCAGGCGTCATGAAAGAGGTGAAGGTGGGGTAAAGTTTTTTATCCGGCATGAAGAAAAACTTGTTCCAGTACTTGATTTAAAGAAAATAACAAATCGAGAAGTAGTTTTAAGTGATGAAGAAATAGATGAAATCAAAGATTTTGCAGAAAAGACAGGGTTGGCGGGAAAGATCAGTGAAGAAGAAGAGGAAGATATACTCGAAGTAAGCAGAGAAGAGGTCTATAGGGCAATCGAGGAGGAGATTAATAAACAAAAGAGGGATATTCATTATGATGTTGAGATTATAAGTGAGAAGAAGGGATTTGTTTTACCCCTTGTTGTTAATCTCATAGTTATTGTTATGGTAACAGCAGGGATTTTATACTACACATTCGTGGGGAATAAAGAGGCCTTCACAGTTATGAGGGCTGGTAAAGTTGGAGGAGTTGAAGAGGCCGTTATTAAAGAGATAAGGAGAAGATCTGAAAAGGAAGTTGAGGAGCAGAAGAAAAAACTTGAAGAGGCCAAAAAAAGGCTTCAACAGCTTGAGAAGGAGAGAGATTATTTTTTAAAGAATCAGGATAAGATCCTCGCCGAAAGAGAGAGGAAGTTAAAAGAGGAGTTTGAAAAGAAGCTGGAAGAAGCCAGAAAAAGGATCATAGCCAGTGGTGTTGAGGATGTAGAAGGTGCATATCAGAAGGAAAAAGAAAAGCTCTACGCTGAGTTTCTCAGGGAAAAGGAAAAAACTCAGAGGGAGATAGAAGAAGCAAAAAAGAAGTTTGAAGAGCAACTGAGGAAGAAAGAGGCTATGATCAGGAAAGAGGTGGAGAAGTATAACAGGCAGATCACTGCGATGGAACAGCAGATAATGGAACAGAAAAAGAAGTTAAAGGAGGCTGAGAGAGCGGTACAGAGTATAAGAGCTCAACAAGAGGCATATTTAGCGTTCAGGAAGCAGCTGAATATTTTGTACGGTAAAGCTCTAAATTATTTCTCCGCCAAAAATTACAGGGATGGGATAGATGTTTTAAAAAAGATGTTGCCGGTTATAAATACGGCAAAAAAGAGAGGATTGGGTGATAGCTACGAATTGGGAGTAGAAGAAAAGCTTGTAAAGAACTTAATGGACCTTGCTGCTGGTGCTGAAAGTAATATTGAGTACCGCAGTATGATTAAAAAGACCTACGAGACGGCGAGGTTGCTTGATAGGAAGGGCAAAATCGAGGATGCTTTAATGAAGTATTTTACCGTTTATACTTTGAGCAACGATGAAAAGATGAAAAACTATTCTATCAGCAGGGCAAAGGTTTTGCTTGACCAGATGTACAATACCTGGGATAGGAAAAAGAGAGAAGAGTTGAGAACAAAAGCTCTGGAGATGCTGGCAAATGCCGAATCTTACAAAAATTCAGGTGATTATAATAGGGCAGTTGAACTCTTAAACCAGACGGTAGCCATGTTTGCTGGAAGCGAAATAACCCGGAAAGCCCTGGACGAGTTGATAGATGTAAATAAAAAGATAAAGGATTACGAGGAGAAAAAAAGACTGGAAGAGATTAATAACCTTGCAAAGGATATATATGAAAAGGCTGAAAAATCTTACAAACAGGGATTTCTATCAGAGGCTTATGACGGGTTTAAAGAAATTCTGGTGAACTACCGCGAATCCAGGTATGCAGAGATGGCCCTGAAAATGATTGACAGGATTAACAAAAAAATAAAAAGTATGAAGGTTACCGGAAAGGTAAACCTCCTAGGTAAAACAGAAAATACGGGAGTTGTTGTGCAACTGGTCTCTAAAACGATTCTTCTGGTTAGCCTTGGCAGTGAAGATGGATTGACAGAGGGGAGTGTGCTTCAGGTTGTAAGAAAATCAGGAAACGATGTGATTTTCGTGGGCAACATCAAGCTTGTTGAGGTTTTTCCGAATATGTCGAGGGGTAAGCTGCTTCTGTATGAAAAAACTCCGAAAGTGGGAGATTTGGTTGTCTTTTAGCGGTTTTTTACTCTGGAGTAAGGTTTTATGGTATAAATGGTATTGGCCATATAATTCTAACGTAAGTCATATATCCATTATCAAGCTGGCTTCCGTAGAGCATTCCTGCTTCCAACTTTAATTTTAGATAGCAGTCTCTCCATAATTTATATCGCAGGAAAATTCCTCCATTCAACGTCAGAAACAAAGATCTTTTGATAAAACTGTAGTTTACTGGAATAAAATTAAATCCCCATCCGCCGAAAAACATCATATTAAACTTTTTAAAAACTTTAAGATTGTATCCCATCTCTATCATTCCTGAGAGTAGTACTACATATGTTGATCCCGGTCCTTTAACTCCTGAGAGTCCAAGATTATAAATAGTATAGATATTTTTTGTGTCAAAGTTGTTTTTAAGAATCGGGCTTTCCATTATAAGGTGACCGCCGTAATAAAATCCCGGAATTGGCATGATGCTGTCGTTCTCCCTCATCATCAAAAACAGGTTTCCAAAATCGATATCAACTCCGGGGTTGTAGTCCCCAATTGAGGCCTGTAAAGTAATCGGAATGACAGGGGTTACGATGATAACTACTGTCAAAAGAAGGGCAATTTTAATAATTTTTCTACTTAGTTTTTGCAACATAAACCCCATCCCAATCTTCTCCAGGAGGATTTTTAATCAATTCATTGCATCTGTCTATATAAAGAGAAGAAGGCACATCGTACGATAGCTGTTTATATGTCTCTCTGAATATCCTTAAAGCGTCTTTAAATCTTCTATTCTGATACAGCTCAATAGCAGTATTGAATTTTCTGAAAGCTTCTAATTCTCTGTCAGATACAGTCTCCCTGTCAATTGGCTGATATATTTTAACCGGTTTTAACTTCCCCTTTACTCTGACAGAATCGAGCTCCCTAGCCTCTATTTTATCCCTTGTCTCCTCGAATGTAAACTGACTTATAATGATAGGCACCCCGTACATCTTTGTCAGACCTTCAAGCCTCGAAGCAAGATTTACCGCATCTCCAATGCAGGTGTAGTCAAGTTTCTGGGTTGAACCAATATTACCCACTACAACCTCGCCTGTGTTTATCCCAACACCAATTTTAAAAGGAGGCCTCTTTAGAGCCACCTGTTTTCTGTTGAAATGGTCGAGGTTTTTTATCATCTCAAGGCCTGTTACAACAGCCTGGTAAGGATCGTCATCGTGCTCTACAGGTGCTCCAAAGATTGCCATAATTGCATCGCCGATAAACTTATCGATTGTACCTTTATGGCTGATTATGATGTTTACCATTATGTTAAAGTAGGTGTTTAACGATTTAACAAGTTCTTCAGCGGAGAGCTTTTCAGATATTGTTGTAAAACTTCTTATATCTGAAAAAAGTATGGTAGCCACCTGGTTCTTTCCAATTAAAAGCTTTTCTCCTTTTGTCTTCAATACCTCGTCTATTATTTCTGCGGGGACATACTTCTGAAAGATGTGTCTTATCCTCTCCTCGCTATTCTTTGCCAGAACACTCTTATAGGCATACTGTTTTATCTGGTTGTAAGCCGTCTCGAGATCTTCAATCATCCTGTTAAACCAGGTTGCAAGGTACCCGATTTCATCGTCGTATTCGACCTTTACCCTTTTTGATAGGTCATTGCTTGTTATTATCTCTTTCATCGTATTTACAACATTTTGAATAGGGTCTGTAAACTTTTTTACAAATATAAGTAGAAGTCCAACCGCAAATATAAGGGTGAGAGCAAGGGTGTAGGCCACCTGTTTTTTTATGTTGTTTGCATCTTTATAGAAGACATCGTTGACCTCGCTTAGCAGCAGAAACCAGTCCCATGGCTTGAAGTACATAAAATATCCTGTTCTTCCAACACCCCTGTATGTAAAGGAGATCAGTCCGTTTCTCGTTTGTTCCATAAACTTAAAAAAATCCTGGTTTTTTACGTTTTTAACCTTCTCAGCGTCCTCTTTGGGAAATACAATATCTCCTTTTGAGGTTATAGCGATAAAGTAGCCGGTTTTTGACAGGCCTATGGTTTTGGCGTATTCCACTGCGGAATTCTTGGCAAGCTCGGTATATGTGGGGTCACCCGCAAGCCCGGTTTCCTGCAGTATCTCCACCTGACGCATGCAGAACTTATACATTTCGGTAACCTTGTAGCTCAAAAATTGCTTTGCAACTTTGGTTATACCGATTTTGGCGGACATGTAGGAGGTAAATCCTATAAACAGAAGTGGAAATATTAGCAGAGGCACAATTACAAAAAGAAGTTTTGCCCTTATCTTCATCTGCGGTTTATTTTCCTTTCTGTGTAACAGATAGGGGGAATATTAAAATTCTCTTTAAGGATATTATCGGAACTAACCTGCTTAAACTTTTATTTTTACATAAAACATGGGTTATGATTTATCTAAACTTATGCTTCATCAATACCCTGAAACAGCTCAAGTACATCTTCTCCATTTTCACCTTTTTTCAATATCTCAACTCTCCTTTCAATCTGAGATAATTTCTTGGCGCATATCCTGGCAAGTCTTGTTCCCTCTTCAAAGAGTGTGAGTGCCTTTTCGATTTCAATATCTCCATTTTCAAGTTCTTTTACTATTTCTTCAAGTCTTTTGAGGGCATTCTCAAATGTAATTGATGAGCTCATAACATTACTCCTGCTTTTCCTGGGTAAAGTTGCGATTTATTTCTGTAACTGTGCTGTTAAAACTCCCGTCTTTAAGGTGTGTTGAAACCCTGTCGTTCACGGTTAGCTGTGATACTGAAAATACAGGTTTTTGTTCCGGCAGTTTTTTAACTATGGCGAATCCTCTTGAAAGTGTGTTCAGGGGGCTTAGTGCGTTCAGTGTGCCTACGAGGGTTTCAAATCTTCTTTTATATTTGCCTATCAGAATGGTGGTCGCATTAATAAGATTTTTTGACAGGTCATCAAGGATCATGGCTTTCTGATTTAATATGCTTTCCATCAGTCTGATCAGTTGCTCCATCGAATAATAGGATGCTTTTTCTCTCTTGCGTTGAATAATACTATCCATGGCCCTGATCAACCTCAGGTACGTCTCTATAAACCACTTTACAAGCTCTTCCTTGTTTTTTACAACCAGTTCAGCCGCAGCGGAGGGAGTGGGGGCCCTTAAATCAGCTACAAAATCGCTTATTGTGTAGTCTATTTCGTGCCCCACAGCACTTATAATTGGGATTTCTGATTTGAATATTGCCCTTGCTACAATCTCCTCGTTGAAAGGCCAGAGGTCTTCTATTGATCCCCCGCCTCTCCCGAGTATAATTACATCGACCTCTTTTCTTTCGTTAGC
>JALXDB010000455.1 GCA_026990615.1 Spirochaetota bacterium | reverse complement strand
TTTAAAAAAGATTCATTTTCACAGTACAAAAAAGTATATATATATGTGAAGGTAAAAATAAATATGAATAATTTTGCTAAATTTGTTATATTTTTCATAATGCTTAAACTAAAGATAATTCTTTTAATTGCCCGCAGGCAACAGAACATCATTATTAGTATCGTATAAAAATTGGATATTTTTATCTTAATGAAGTATAATAAAAAGGAAATTCAGTAGGGTTATAGAAAGATGAGCACAATATTTGTTTTTATTATCGTTTTTGGTGGTGGAGCTGTAGCTGTTATAGCATTTTTTGTTTTAAAAAATTTGATAACCCCCAAGAAATTGATAACAATAGAACGCATGCTTGAAACGGGAAATATAAGAGGGGCGCTTCGTCAGGCCAAGAATCTCCTTGCAAGAAATGAGAGAAATCCAAATGCTCACTGGTACCTTGGTGAATGTTATCGCCTTCAAAACAGATATGATCTTGCGGTGGCTGAGTACAAATATATAACAAATACGGGGAAGTTTACCAGTATTGCCACAGAAAAGAAGGTTAGAGAAAGACTCGCTGAAGCCTACTTAAAACTGGGACAGCTTGAAGAAAGCCAAAAAGAGTATATTCTGCTTTCAAAGATAGACCCACAGAACTGGGAATACTTCTTCCAAATAGCCAGACTGTTTGAAGAAAGAAACTACACTGATTCAGCACTTAACAATTATAAAAAAGTTATAGGCCTGAACCCTCAACACGCACAGGCATATATGCGGATGGGGATTATATATTTTAAGAAGCAGCTGCTTACTGAGGCCAAAAAGGCCTTTATGGCTTCTCTAAAGTATGATCCACAGAATTATGCTGCCCATTATTACCTGGGAAAAATAGCAAAGGCATCAGGAGATGCGGCTGCGGCCAAAACTCACTTTGAAAAGGCTCAGAAAGACCCGGATTTCAAACAAAAAGCTCTGCTGGAAACAGCTGCAATTCATATGATGAAGGGTGACTATCACCATGCAATAGCAGATCTTGAAAGGGCAATCAAATTAGGGGAGAACAATACCTCGGTTGTACTCCCAATAAGGTATCTTTTGGCCCAGTGCTATGAGATAAACAAGGATCTGATCAAAGCAATAGAACAGTGGGAAAAGATTTACAAAATAAATCCGAAGTACAGGGATGTTGCAGAAAAGCTCGCGATGTACAGTAACATAAGGGCGGATGATGCGCTAAAAGATTTTATGACAGCCTCGCAATCGAGATTTCAGGATATGTGTGTCAAAATCTGTGAAAAGCTCGGTCTTGAGGTTCAGGATGTATTTATTAAGAATCAGGATGTTGCAGAGGTTTACGTTCTGGAAACCCAGAGCAAATGGAGAAACACAAAAAAGTCACCGAGTATCGTTAGATTCTACAGAACAGCCGATCCAATCGGTTACGATGAGATAAGAACTCTTTACGACCAGATGAGAAAAATAAATGCTATGAGAAGCATATGTGTTACTGCATCAAAATTTACCAAATCAGCAATAGAATTTGCCCAGATTCGACCTATAGATTTGATTGACAAAGAGGAGCTAATAAAGCTCCTGCATTCCATATCGCAGCAATCTTAATTAGAACAATTAACAGAAATAATAACAATGTCAATATGGATATAAAATGATCTCATCTGTACTGGATATATATGTCCCCTCGGTGATTGATTCATTGCTTGCAAAAACCAGTATATCTCTCAAAAAGAGGTTCGGGCAAAACTTTCTTACCAACAGGGCTATAGCCGAAGAGATTGTCGGGTTTCTTGATCCTGCAAAAGATGATGTGGTGGTCGAAGTTGGCCCGGGACTTGGCTCTTTGACATTTATTCTATCATCTATGGTACAAACAGTAATTGCTGTAGAGATTGACAGAGGGCTTGTAAAAATACTGCAAAAGTTGCTGAATCACTTTAATATTGATAACGTAAAAATAGTAAATGAGGATCTTTTAAGGCTTTCGAAGGAGGGGTCTGTATATGTTGGTTCTGCCAGCAAGATGATTGGGAATCTGCCCTATGCATCAGGCCAGAAAATAGTGATAAATACTCTTGAGAAATATAGAAATATCAAAAGGATCGTTGCCACCCTTCAAAAAGAGGCGGCGGGAAGAATTACTGCCTCACCTGGTAAGAAGGAGTACGGATTTGTTTCGGCATGGGTGCAGTATCTTGCGGAGACGAGGGTGGTCAGGGACAATCTGGCCCCTGGTAATTTTTATCCAGTTCCCGAAGTATTCAGCAGTGTCTTGCTTGTTGACACAAAGCCCGATCAACAACTAAAATGTCGTGAACTTGAAAAGGTGAAGAGGTTTCTTAAATGCTGCTTTTCAAGCAAGAGGAAGAGTTTAGTAAATAATCTTGTAAACTGCCCTGATCTTGCAGATATTCCCAGAAATAGAATAAAAGAGCTGGTTGAGAGCGTCTTTAAAAATTCAAAAGTCAGGGCAGAAGAACTGGACTTTATGAAATTATTAAAAATTTTTACTAAAATTAATTCCGGAAATTATTAATATGTTAAGATATTTATCTAAGGGTTAAAGACGAGTTTTTATTATTAATATAATGAATTACAAGCCACTTTTATAGGATTGAAAATATAACATTATTTATTTTTTTTGAACTAGAATGGAAAACTCTACATTGACTTAGCTTAATATGTTGTGTCTGCACTAAACTCTTTTATAAGACAGCCAGCAATGATATCTATATTTTATCTCTGAAACGCTAATTTGCATGATAAATCAGCACACACCAAAAAGCCTGAATGATGATTTTCCATTACTTTTTGTTTCCGATAGAGTTAACTGGTATGAGGGTTAAATGTAAAATTAAAGATCAATCAAGGTGACTGTAGAAATCCTGGGGCTCAAGTTCTTTAAAATTGCCCGTAACTGCAAGATGCCTTCTTATGTCGACACAAAGATGACATTTTGAAAAGTAACCCCCGGGATCAACTCTGTATCCATAGTCTATGGCAAGTTCTAATAAAGATGCAAAATCATTCGTGGCAATACTGTAGAGCACGGGAAATTCATCCCCATCAATTACTTTACCGAATAAGTTTTCGTCTTTTATTATATTTCCAAAACTCAAACCCCCGCAGTATCCCGGGATGTAATTACCGTAATTGTCAAAATGATTATGCCATGGTCTTAAAAATTGAGGACGGCATGGTTGTTTTATAAGTTCCCCTGTCTGGTACCTTTTAAAGTAGTCATCAAAAGGTATGCCGACTCCGTAGGGTGCCCGTCCCATGAAAAAAAACTCTGTGTTGTAAAGCATATTTTCCACTTTTTCTACTTTTTCAAAGTATTCATCAAAACCTATCCTTCCCCTTATTCCCAGCTTTTGAAACAGTTTGAAATATTGGCCCTGGTATACCATCATATTATCTCCAAATACCTCGTAGGATATGTTCACACATCTTTCCGTACGCTCAAAAGGGACATATTCGAGGTAGAAAGGATTAACAGAGATCAGTATACCGTTCATACCCGAGTTTCTCAGTTCTATTAAATATTCTCTTGTTATCTTGTCATCATGGCACCAGAATGCGTTTGTTTCAACAAATAGGGATGGAATCTCCAGTTTTGAGGCGATTCTGGTAGCTTTTAACAGCAGTTCAAAGTTTAAAAACGGTTCTCCTCCTGTAAAATGCAGACCGTAGTTCAAACTTACAAAGCTTTTTCCGTACGGAGAACCTTTTATATATGGTACAAGTCTTGTTAAAATAACCTCAAGCTCTTTTTCAGAAGGCCAGTCGCCTTTCCATCTAGGGTCGCAAGCATACATACAGTGTCTGCATCCGGCTGTACATTTGTAGCTTAATATAAAACCTCCCGAGTTTGGGTATGGTATTCTTGGTTTCATACTGTTTCCTGTACTTAATTTATTTTAAATTATTCTGGCATCCCGGCTGAAACTGTTTATTATAAGATCCGCCTGTTTTAAATCCTGGTTTGCAGTAAATCTATTCGGAACTGCAACGACCCTGTACCCTGCTTTTTTTGCTGAATCAACTCCATACGAGCTGTCTTCAAAAACAACCCCTCTATCTGGTGAAATGTTCAGGAGCTCTGCAATCTTTAAATAAATTTCTGGATCCGGCTTGGGATTTATTATATCAGAACCCGTTAGAATCAAATCAAAATAATCTTTAATGTTTAAACCCTTATCTCCAATAATTATATCAGCCTCATCTTTTAATGCTGAAGTTGCAAGGGCAATTTTTAAGCCACTTCCTCCTGAACTATCCTTTCGGAAGTAGTTTAGATAATTGAGAAACTCCAGTGTACCTGGCCTTACGATATTTCTTACTTTTTCTTTAATTGACTCGCCGTAAATCCGGTTTTTAATTTCTGCGAGTTCGGAGACTAAATCTTGACTTGAATCTTTATAGGTCAAACCGGTGCTTTCTTCAATAACCTTTTTTAGATAGACGTTGGCTCTCTTTCCTACACACTGATTTATCCAGTAATCCTCTGTGAGTTTTATATTCAGACCTTTTATTTCAAATGTTCTGTTTACAGCCTGAAGCTGAACCTCTTCATCATCTACTATTAATCCGTTTAAATCAAAAACAAATAAAGAGGCATTTTTCAAATAAGAATTAATATCTTTATTTTTAAAGTATTTAAAGTTATCCATTTATGCATTATTTATTTTTGATACTATTGAACCTGTTTTTAACCATTTCAAATATGTTGTCAGGTGCCTGTGCTCCCACCTTTTCTATTGTCTTCAATGCTACAAAGGAAGCAATCCTGCATGATTCTTCAACTGAGAGTTGATTAATAATGCCGAATATGAAACCCGCAGCAAAATTATCTCCCGCACCTGTTGTATCTATAACCCTTGTTTTAAAGCTCTTAACCGAGTGAATATCTCCGTTATGGGCGATATAGGTTTCTTTCTCACCGTTTTTAACGATAAAGGTATTGCAGGTTTTTCCAAGTTCTCTTACTGCTTTCGATGGTTCTGATATGCCGGTGAGCAGCCTTGCCTCTTCTGAATTGGCAAGGGCAATGTCTATATCATTTTTGAGAAGGGCAATAAAATCATCCCTGTACCTGTCGACTGCAAAGGGGTCTGCAAGGTCAAATATAACTTTGACACCATTTCTTTTTGCAATTTCTATCGCCTTTATGGTAGCTGCTTTCTGATTTTCTGTATCCCACATATATCCTGTAAAGTAGAAATATTCTGAGTTTTTAATCATTTCTTCATCGAGTTCTTCGGGTTTGAATTCCCTGGATGCCCCGAGATATGTATTCATTGTTCTCTCTCCATCCGGTGTTATAAGAACAATGCTTATGCCTGTATCCGTAGAACTCTTCTTTAAAAAGGATCTAACACCTTTTTGAACCAGCTTTTCGACGAACAGATTTCCAAGCTCATCATCACCGACTTTTCCTGCAAGTGCAGTTTTTATACCCAGCTTTGATAGGGTAGTAATTGTATTTGGTGCGGATCCACCCACCTCTGTTTGATAATCAAAATTGTAGATTGCATCAAGAAGTGCTGCTTTTTCTTTCTGTGTTATGAGGTGCATTACCCCTTTATTCAGATTGTACTTTTTAATAAAATCTTCATCAACATGTATCAGTATATCAACAAGCGGGTTGCCAAGCCCACATACTTTATGCATTGTGTTTCTCCCTTTTTTCCCTGAATTTTATATAGCCTGGTTTGATTATATCGTATATTATTTTTAATCTCTCAGGAAAATGTATGAATGCACTTTTCATTGCATTTATTGTTAGCTTCTCTATATCTTTCAGTGTTAATTTGTAATATTTAACTGCAATGGAGAACTCTTTTGTAAGTGTTGTGCTGCTCATGAGTCTGTTGTCTGTGTTCAGAGTTACCCTGAAGCCGTATTTATAGAATATCGGAAATGGATGGTACTTTAAATCCGGTATTGCACCTGTATGAATATTGCTCGATAGACATATCTCAAGCGGCACTCTTCTGTCAAGTACATACTGGGCGAGGTATCCCATCTCTATAATCTGGTCATCCGCAACCATGATATCGTCCTTTAGGTGTATTCCGTGCCCGATGCGATGGGTCCCGCAGTACTGGAGTGCCTGCCATATCGATTCTTTTCCAAAGGCTTCACCGGCGTGTATTGTGATGTAAAAGTTGTTTCGCTGGATATAGTAGAATGCCTCAAGATGGTCTTTTGGAGGATAACCGAGCTCGTCCCCCGCAAGATCGAAGCCAACAACACCCTGTTCCCTGTATCTAACTGCAAGTTTGGCCATTTCAAGAGACAGGGCTGGGGACATATTTCTCATGGCGCAGATAATTAATCCAAAATTAACCCCGTATTTTATCGAGGCATCTTTGAGACCTCTCAAAACAGAATCAACAATCTGATCGTATGTTAACCCTTTTTGGGTATGAAATACAGGGGCAAACCTGGTTTCAAGATATACAATACCATCCTTTTTAGCATCTTCAATGGCTTCATAGGCGACTCTGTAGAGATCCTCAGGGGTCTGCATCAAAGAGGTAGTTATACTAAACCCTTCGAGATACTCTTTTAAACTACCCCTGTTTGCTCCCCTGTAAAACCAATCTGCCAGTTTTAATGGATCCCAGTATGGGAGTTTTACATTATTTTTTCTGGCCAGTTCAATAACTGTTTCAGGCCTTAACCCTCCATCAAGATGGTCATGCAGGAGGACTTTCGGGAGTTCCCTGATGTCTTCTTCGGTTAACTGGAAATGACCTCTTCTTTTTGTGCTTAATTTTCTTTCTTTTACATTATCCATCAAATTTAACTTTATATGACCTCTAAAATCCCTGTAATTTTATATAAATATAACTTAATAAGATTATAAATTGAAGTATATATCTTGACATTTTTTATAAAACTGCTTATAAATATCTATCATATCAATCATCAGGAAGGCAAGATGAGATGGTTGCTTGGATCCAATGGGACCGAGACAGCCGGGATATCCACACTATTGCACATTCATAGTCAACCCTTTCAATAACATTATCCCTGCTGTTTTGGCCGCATAGAGAGTTTTAAAGTTAGTAAAATTAGCAGTTATATTAATCATTCAAGTACGGAATCAATATGGGGCCAGCAGTAAAATTAAAAGATCTGTATTTTAAATACAGCATACATACCGATAGAAGTTTCATTCTGCAGAATATCAACATTGAGTTGAACAGGGGTGAATATGTAGTCATCGCCGGCAGAAATGGTTCGGGAAAGAGTACTCTGCTTAAAATTATAGATCTCATATATCCTCCTGAAAGAGGTGATATCTATATTTTTGGTAATTTGATAAACGAAAAAAATATTTATGAAGCAAGGAAGAGGATTGGACTTGTATTTCAAAATCCGGACACACAGTTAATAACAGGGACTGTGGTGGATGAATTGGCATTCGGACTTGAGAATGCTGGATTGTCACCGAATAAAATCAAATCCATAATTGAAGAAACTGTTGAAATAACAGGTATAAAAAGCCTCATTGATAGAAGGACGGACGAGCTTTCTGGAGGAGAAAAGCAGCTCGTAGCTCTTGCCTCGGTTCTGGCAATGAAGCCGGATATCCTGCTTCTTGATGAGCCCTTTTCAATGATTAATGTAATCTACAAAGAAAGAATACTGAAGATAATAGAGAATTTTGTTAGAGGAGGGAAAACAGTTGTACTTGTATCCCATAACCTCGAAACAGCTTTAAATGAAGCTTTAAATAACTCTTTGATGGCTGACAGATGTATAATAATGCAATCGGGCAGGGTAGAGTTTGACGGAACCCCGGCATCTCTTTTTGAAAGGAAAGCAGAGTATATAGAGTCTCTCGGTCTTAGAGCTCCCATTGCAGTTAGAATAAGCAGCGAGATTAATAAAAACATAGATAGGAACTTTCCCATATGCAGTGATATTAAAAGTTTAGTAAAACAATTGACCGGCTTAAAGGGAAAAGAATTAAAAAAATGAAAGAACTAATCAAAATAAAAGACCTGAGCTATTCATATAATTCTCAGAACGATAGCAGGAGTATTTACTTTCGAAATAAAGAGAAAAGTTCTGTATTAAATAATAGTTTTGCATTAAAGGGAATAAATATGCATATCGACCGGGGTGAGATCGTTGGTATTATCGGACCTTCAGGAGCGGGAAAATCAACATTGTTACAACACCTCAACGGATTGATCATGCCTCAACAGGGCAGCATATATATCGATGGCAAATCCGTAATAGATGAATGGGATCAAAAAGAACTTAAGAAATTTGTTGGACTTCTCTTTCAAAATCCTGAAGATCAAATATTTGAAAAATTTGTAGGTGATGAGATAGCTTTTGCCCCATTAAATTTCGGTTTTTCAATAGATGATGTTAGAAAAAGTTTTAAAGACTTTTTAGAGTATTTTGGTTATGAATACAGCTTCAAAGACAGATTAACGTACAAACTCAGCGGAGGGGAGAAGAGAATTGTTGCGTTTATGTCCATAATCATATATGACCCCAGGGTACTTGTTTTGGATGAACCAACTGCTTCACTTGACAGTGAAAACAGGGAAAAATTGATAAAACTTCTTGAGGACTGGGTAAGCAGCGATAGAGCTGTTGTTCTTGTTTCCCATGATATGGATGAGATACTACGGCTTTGCAACCGTGTTTATATACTTAATGGTGGCAGAGTGGTATCCGAAGGCCCGACTGAAAATTTGCTTTTCGACGAAGCTCTTCTGGAAGATAATGGCCTGGATGTTCCCGAGATAGTCAGACTGTACCTGATGTTAAAAACATCTGGGTTTGAAAAAATCAAAAAGTTTAAAACGGAGACGGATTTTATAAACTGGATCAGGGAGCTAAAAAATCATGCATAAGGGCAGCACTTATCTGCAGATAAGGTTCAGAGGATATATACCCGGAAACTCCACAATGCATTGGATTGATCCACGGATTAAACTATTAATGCTTTTGATTGTTATTATTGGATCGGTTGTTTTAAACAGTATTACTTCCGTATTAGTTCTACTTGTGTTTGTTTTGGTATTAATTCCTCTTTCAGGTTTAAAACTTAGGTACATTTTGTCCCCCCTTTTGCCATTTATTCCCTTTTTACTGCTGGTGGTGGTATTAAGATTGGTGTCCGGTGATAGCGGCGATAGTAATTCGAAGGTAATAGTTAGAATATGGAAAATCACCATTACGGAATCTGGAGTACTGGATTCAATACTGCTAATTTTAAGGTTTTTCTCGATTTACAATCTTTTTATACTGATCGTTTCCACAACCAGATCGGAGGATTTCATTAAAGCTGTGGAGTCGCTGATGCATCCCCTTCAAAAATTAAAAATCCCGGTAAATGAGTTTATTATGGTGATAAATATTGCAATAAGATTTTTCCATATCCTGTTAAAGGAGATGAACAGAGTAATCAAAGCTCAGGTCTCAAGGGGTGCTGATTTTAATGTTAGAAAAATCAACTTTTTTAAAAAATTAAAGTCAATGATGCCTCTTTTTATTCCACTGTTTGTTTTCAGCATTGAATACACAAAGGTTATGACTGAAGTGCTTGTTTCCAGAAATTACAGAGGTGGCAGGGGGAGAACTTATTATAGGAGTTTATCTCTTATTAAGAGAGATTACATTTTCATGTTTCTATCATTAACTGTTTTAGGGGTTTCAATAGCTGTTAAAAATATAACGGATAGAATTATAACAGGCGCGGTTTTTTAAATTCTTAATTTTTTAAACTTTATGGAGGTATTTAATGGAAGCTAAAATTAGAAAAATAGTAATTGCAGGTGTTATGAGCGGCATTACAATCTTTCTTGGAGCCACCCATCTGGGGTTTATTCCATGGTTTTCCGGTGCCTCTCTTACTATAATGCAGGTTCCGGTAATAATAGCAGCAGTTCTGGAGGGGCCTGTTGTCGGAACCATTGTAGGATTGATATTCGGTGCTTTTAGTCTATTTCAGGCTGCAGTAGCTCCTACAGGTCCTGCTGATGTCTGGTTTGTCAACCCGTTAATCTCAGTCTTGCCCAGGCTGTTCATTGGTTTAACCTCTTGGCTGGTAAGCAGGGCGATAAATGTAATAAGCCCGGTAGTGGCATACATTGGAGCAGGAATAGCCGGGTCGTTAACAAATACAGTTCTTGTACTTGCCATGCTTGGTCTGTACAGATATATTCCATGGAACCTGATAAAAACTATAGCTATAGTAAACGGACTGCCAGAAGCCGCAGTTTCTGCCGTACTTACGGCTGCCGGTGTTGGATTGTACACGGGAGTAATTGTTAGAGCAAGAAAATCTAAGATATAAGATCATAATAAGGTCACAAAATGCAGAGCGATTTTCACAAGAAGATCTAACTGTTTTAATGCTCAATGTTTTATGCAGGCTTATAAAACTTTATCTTTCTATGTTAATAAATTACGGTACAGGAGGCCAGAATGATCTGCTGTATAGATGTTGGGAATACCAATATAGTGATAGGTATCTCTAAAGATCACAGATGGATAGCAAAATGGAGAGTCCAAACAGTTAAAAACAAGATGCCTGATGAATATGCTGTTCTTTTTAAGTATTTATTTGAAGATGCCGGTCTTGTCTTTGGGGATATTAAAAAAACGGTTATTTCAACCGTTGTTCCTCAATTGAAAACAACTTTTGATGAGATGTTTATGAGATACTTTGATTTGAAGCCTCTGTTTTTAGGGCCTGGTGTTAAATCCGGAATAAAGATAAGAACGGACAATCCAAGAGAGGTGGGTGCGGATCTTGTCTCCGATGCCGTAGCTGCATATGATAGATTCAGAGGGGCATGCATAGTTGTAGATTTTGGTACTGCCACAACCTTTAGCGCTATCTCGAACGAAGCAGAACTGATTGGTGTGGCAATAGCACCGGGTCTGGAGGTTGCCGCTGAAGCTCTTGTATCCAGAA
>JALXDB010000454.1 GCA_026990615.1 Spirochaetota bacterium | reverse complement strand
ATAGAATCAAGCCCCCGTGATTTTGGAGCTGTCCTTGCTGCTGCTACCATTAGATTTGCAACAGTTAAACATGCCTCGAGTTCTGCATTGCCACTCTCTTTAATCATGCGTAACTCCATTTATGGATTTTAACTAATTATAATATTAACAATTAAAATAGTGGAACAAAATTTAATTTTATCCGGTTTTCGTGCATGTTGCCTGTAAAGCATGTACGATTTTTATTGAAACAAGTTGCTTAGTTCTGTATATTAGTTTGAAATTTTTGTTATTCTGTTTGTATAATTTACCAATCATCCTAAAAGGAGTGGGGTAAAGTGCCGGAAATAGAGATAATTTACAATGAAAAATCATATAAAATCAACGAGAATGACAGGCTCAGGGATATTATTGATATTTTCCCCGAAAGTTTACGCGGGGATATAATAGCGATTTATATAGACAATATTCTGTATGATTTTCACACTCCCATAAGAGGTGGTGGAGTGGTTAATCTGATTAAAATTGGAGACCCAAGGGCTCTTGATATTTTGAGGCACAGTACATCTCACGTAATGGCCCAGGCTGTTAAGCGTTTGTTCAAAGATGTTAAGCTTGCAATCGGACCGTCAATTAAAGATGGTTTTTATTATGACTTTGATTTCTCGGATGGTATATCAGCTGATGACCTCCCGAAGATAGAAGAGGAGATGAAAAAGATTATAGAGGAGGACCAACCTTTTGAAAGATTTACGAAGCCCAGAGATGAAGCTATAAAATACTTTGAAGAGCTGGGTGAAGTTTATAAGGTCGAGTTGATCGAATCACTGGAGAAGGAAGAAGAAATCTCATTTTATCGCAATGGCGATTTTGTCGATCTATGCAGGGGCCCGCATATACCTTCCACCGGGTACATTAAAGCCTTTAAACTTCTAAATCTGGCAGGGGCTTACTGGCGTGGGGATGAGAGGAATCCGATGCTGACGAGGATCTACGGAACTTCCTTCTTTTCAAAAGCGGACCTTGAAAAGTATTTAAATATGATAGAAGAGGCAAAGAAGAGAGACCACAGAAAACTCGGAAAGGAGCTGGAATTATTTTCCTTTCATGAGGAAGGACCGGGTTTCCCCTTCTGGCTTCCGAATGGTATGGTGATAAAAAACAATCTTCTCGATTTCTGGCGTGAAGAGCACCGGAAAGCCGGGTACGTTGAGGTTCAGACCCCTATTCTTCTTAAAAAAGATCTGTGGGTGAGATCCGGACACTGGGATAATTACCGTGAGAATATGTATCTAACAGAAATAGATGATTATCCATTTGCTATTAAACCGATGAACTGCCCGGGTGGAATGCTCATATACAAGGAGAAGATTCATTCCTACAGGGACCTTCCCATGAGGGTTGCGGAGATAGGGCATGTTCACAGACATGAAAAATCCGGGGTGCTGCAGGGTTTGTTCAGAGTGAGGAGTTTTACCCAGGACGATGCTCATATATTTATGCTCCCTACTCAGATTGAAGAAGAAATAATCGGTGTTATTGAGCTTACAGAGAGGATATATTCAAAGTTTGGTTTTACCTATACCCTGGAGCTGTCAACCAGGCCTGAAAAGTCGATAGGGACTGATGAGCAGTGGGAAATAGCCACCAGCGGGCTGGAGAATGCCTTGAAGAGGTTAAATAAAGAATACACTGTCAATCCCGGCGAGGGGGCTTTTTATGGCCCCAAGATTGATTTTCATCTTGAGGACTGCCTGGGAAGACTCCATCAGTGTGCAACAATCCAGGTAGATATGTCCCTGCCGGAGAGATTTGATCTTACATATGTAGATAAAGATGGAACAGAGAAAAGACCTGTTGTTATTCACAGGGCTATTCTTGGCAGTCTGGAGCGTTTTATCGGTATACTAATTGAGCATTACGGCGGAAGGTTTCCGGTATGGCTTTCTCCCGTTCAGGTTATAGTTCTCCCCATTGCTGACAGGCACGTTGACAGGGCTTCGGAGATTGCAAAAGCCTTGTTTGAATCGGGAGTCAGGGTAGAGATCGATTCCAGAAATGAGAAATTGGGCTATAAGATGCGAGAGGCAGAGGTTAAAAAGATCCCCTATATTCTCATTGTAGGGGATAAAGAGGTGGAAAGTGGAAGAGTTTCTGTTAGAAGGGGAGGAAAGGGAGATATTGGGAGTTTTTCAGTCAAAGATTTTTTAGAAAGAATCGGGGAAGAAATCTCTTCCAGAAACGATGCCGAGTGATCCGGGATTTGTTAATTTCACTTGATTTTTGGACAATTTTTAATATTATTTAATAAAATTTTTTAATCTGAGAGGTGATAAGATTAACAAGCACATTAGAGTAAACAGTGAGATAAGGGCTAAAGAGGTTAGAGTAATTGGCCCTGATGGTAATCAGCTGGGGATAATGGATATACAGAAAGCAAGGGAGATGGCGGACAGCATGGGGCTTGACCTGGTTGAAATATCTCCCGATGCAAAACCTCCTGTCTGCAAAATCCTTGATTTTGGAAAATACAGGTTCGAGCAGGCAAAGAGGTTAAAGGAATCCAAGAAAAAACAGAAGGTTATTCTTACCAAAGAGATTAGATTAAGGCCAAAGATTGAAGAACACGATTACAATACAAAGTTAAAACAGGCCATTGGATTCCTCGAAAAGGGATATAAGGTAAAGGTTACAATCAGATTTAAGGGAAGGGAGCTGGCCCACACTGATATTGGGCGTGAAATAATAGAAAGGTTTATAAACGATGTAAGCGAATACGGGGTTCCTGACTACAAGCCCAAGTTTGAAAGCAGGGTGATAGTAACGATAATATCCCCAAAAAATAAAAAGAACAAATAAGATACTGATCCGGTTGAGCTTTTAAAGGTTAATGCAAAAATATAGATATAGCATAAGAGTAAATAAACCATTGGCCTATAGGTTAATATTCATAAATTAATTGACTGATTTACAGTAAAGATAAGCTGAAAACTGGAGGGAAAATGCCAAAGTTAAAAACAAAAAAAGGAGCAGCAAAGAGATTTAAGGTAACGGCAAGAGGGAAGGTGAAGAGAAGAAAGGCCTTTAAGAGCCATATTCTCACGAAAAAGAGTTCAAAGAGGAAGAGGAACCTCAGAAAACCCGGTTATGTAAGTCCATCTGAAGAAAAAAATGTAAAGAAGATGTTACCTTATTCATAGTATTTACATCTAAATAATCTATTAAAACGGAGAAGAAAATGCCAAGAGCAGTATCAGGGGTAGTTAAACATAAAAGAACAAAAAAGGTATTAAAGAGTGCAAAAGGGTACAGAGGGGCAAGAAGTAAGCTTTACAGGGTGGCCAAAGAGGCCGTAATGA
>JALXDB010000453.1 GCA_026990615.1 Spirochaetota bacterium | reverse complement strand
GCATACCTTTTTTTAACCATCTCCTTGAGGCTTTTGCAAAGCACGGGAGTTTTAACATATCGATTTATGCCCAGGGAGATATAGAAGTTGATTTTCATCATCTTGTAGAGGATGTTGGAATAGTGCTTGGCAGGGCTTTTACAGAGGCTCTTGGTGAAAAACGCGGCATCAAACGGTTTGCGACTTCCTACATGCCTATGGATGAAAGCCTCGTTAGGGTTAGTATGGATATTTCGGGTAGGCCATACCTGTACTACGGTGTCGAGCTTGAAAACAGAATGATTCTGCATTTTGATGGAACCCTCATCGAGGAGTTTTTCAGGGCCTTTGTTGTCAACTCGGGAATAACGATGCATATTGACCTCATCAGGGGAAAAAACAGCCATCATATACTGGAGGCTGTTTTCAAGGCCTTTGGAAAATCTTTATCGGAGGCATGTGAGCTGAGCGAAGGAGAGGATGTGCCATCCACCAAAGGAACACTCGATTGATATTAAGCATACTGGGGGAGAGTTAGGTTGATTACTATAATTGATCTTGGAATCAGCAACATTAAATCTATAACAAGGGGATTTATTACCCATGGCTTTGAGGTTAAGGTTACACTTGACCCCGAGGCAGTGGTGAAAGCCAGTTCCCTTGTTTTGCCGGGTGTGGGTGCCTTCCCGAGGGCGATGGATATCCTAAAGAAAAACAATCTTGATGAGGCCATCCATGAATATGTCAAAAGCGGCAGACCTCTGCTGGGAGTTTGCCTTGGTATGCAACTACTCTTCAGTGAAAGTGAGGAGCATACTCTAACCAGGGGGCTCGGGATAATAGACGGACGGGTTGTCAAGTTCCCGGATGACAGACCCGTACCTCATATGGGGTGGAACGAGGTTGTTCAGGTGAAGGAAAGCCCACTTTTCAGGGGGATAAAGAATCGTGCGGATTTTTACTTTGTGCATTCCTACTATGTTGAGGTTGTTGAACCGGGTGTGGAGATAGCCTACAGCGATCACTACGGTAGATTTACTGCAGCTGTTCAGAAAGGTAATGTTTTCGGTACACAGTTTCACCCCGAAAAAAGCCAGGATTGGGGATTGAAGCTGCTTAAAAACTTTGCGCTGTTAACAGAAGAGGAAGCTCAGAGATGATTTTTATACCTGCAATTGATTTGATTGATGGAAAATGTGTAAGGCTTTACATGGGTGACTACAGCAGAAAGAAGGAGTACGCCGATGATCCTGTCGAGGTAGCCGGGAGATTTCGTGACGAGGGAGCTGAATATCTACATATTGTTGACCTTGATGCTGCGAAGGACCCTCAAAAGAACAACTTGAAAACAATTGAAAGGATTGTAAAATCTATTGACATACCGGTAGAGGTCGGGGGCGGGATTAGAACAGCAGAAAGGGTGAAAGAGCTTAGATCGATCGGTGTAAAGAGGATTATTATAGGCACTATGCTTGTTAGAAATCCGGATGCCTTTAAAGAACTTGTTGAAAAATATCCTGAATTGATAGCTGCGTCCATAGATGCCAAAAATGGAACAGTATACATTTCGGGCTGGACTGAGAGCGGCGGCCTGGATGCCATCGAGCTCGGTAAAATGGTCAGGGATATGGGTGTAGGAACCATCATTTACACAAATATATCGAGGGACGGTACCCTTGAAGGCCCCGATGTTGATGGAATAAGGCGCATGGCTGAAGAAACGGGGGTTTCTATAATAGCGGCAGGTGGAATATCCTCCATTGAGGACCTGCGGAGGATAAAGCAGCTTGAGAAGTATGGAGTTATAGGGGTAATATCGGGAAAGGCTATTTATGAAAAGAGATTTACCGTCAGACAGGCTGTTGAAGTTCTGAAGTAGCCCGATAACTGCCGGCAGATGGGTTTAAAAATAACATGGATTTAAAAATAGTAAGAGGATTCCCTGAATATAAAGGCGAGGTATCGGAGCTGATCATCAGCACTGGAGAAGACCTGTTTGCCTTGATGTTTGGAAGGCAGGCGCCGAATGTAATCGGAAGCCTGTTTTTTGAGAAAAACAATCTGTTTTCTTTTGAGCATTCCTATTTTGCTCTTGTCGAGGAGAATCTGGCGGGTATTCTGGTATCCTATCCGGGATCAACAATTGATAGAGAGGCCGGCAATACAGGTAGATTATTTTTAAAGTATTACGGATTCCGGCTGCTATTTAAAATAGGAAGGCTGAAAAAGATGGACAGCATTTTGTCGGGGATTGAAAAAACTGACTATTATATAAGTAACCTTGCGGTGGATGGCAGATACAGAAGAAAGGGCATAGGAAAAGAGCTTCTTAAAAAGGCGGAAGAGCTTGCCATTTCGTCTGGCTGCCATGCTGTTAAACTGGATGTGGAGGGCGATAATTACCCTGCCATAAGCCTTTACAGAAAAGCCGGATATTTACCCGAGTATAGAAGAGATATTAAATTTGGTAGAGGAAAGACTCTTTCATTTACCAGAATGGTTAAAAGGCTGTAGAATTAGCCTTCTGCAGGTGGGTTTTTAAGCAGGGGATGGGGGAGTGGGTGAGAAAGGGCCCCGAAAGTATTTTGAAAAGGCTCTAAAGGATTTAGAAATGTCCGAAAGGGCTTTTAAAGGGATCTAAAAAAGGCCTTAATAGATCTGAGAGGACAGGGAGGACGCGAAAAACCTGTAAGTTATTTGAAAGTGCTTTAAAGGGTCCAAAAATTAACTAAAGGATTCCAAGAATGCCCAGAAGGGCTAAGAGGATGGCAAAGGCCCAAAAAAGGCATATAAGTGCTTTAAAGTGTCCTAAAAATTGGCTTTAGATGCCCAAAAAAGGCCTATCTTGAATATAGAAAAAGTACACCGCGTGGAGAAAGTGATGCTAAAAAAGAGAATAATTCCGTGTCTTGATATAACGGGTGGAAGGGTGGTAAAAGGTGTGAACTTTGTGAATATAAGGGACGCCGGTGACCCTGTTGAATGGGCAAGAAAATACGACAGGGACGGTGCTGATGAACTTGTGTTTTTAGATATTACAGCCACTTCCGATAACCGTGAAACCCTTATTGATGTTGTGGAAAAGGTTTCCGACCAGATATTTATACCCTTTACCGTTGGCGGGGGAATCAGAACTGTTGAGGATATGAGAAAGATTCTAAAAGCGGGTGCCGATAAGGTTTCTATAAACACTGCAGCCGTTAAAAATCCCGATCTGATAAGGGACGGAGCGAGGGAATACGGAAGCCAGTGCATAGTTGTTGCCGTTGACGTTAAGAGGGAAAGTGACGGTTTTAAGGTTTATGTTAAAGGCGGCAGGGAACGAACCGACATAGACGCAATATGGTGGTGTGAAGAAGCCGAGAGGC
>JALXDB010000452.1 GCA_026990615.1 Spirochaetota bacterium | reverse complement strand
GGTCTACATCGTATTCTTTGGCTATTATTCCGGCAACGGCCTCAACCCCTTTTAGAAGTCCTGTCCCGTACATCCCTTTACTGAGGTATGGGAGTATTGACTTATCTATTATTTCACCAGCCAGTCCATCGGGAATAATGCCTTCAAGTCCATAACCAACCTCAATTCTTATCTTCCTTTCCTTCATCGCAACAATTATCATGATCCCGTTGTCTTTCCCCTTTTCACCGATTCCCCATTTTGTGGCAAGGTCAATGGAGTATTCTTCGATACTGCCATAGGGTTGTATTGTTTTAACTGTTACAACGGCTATTTCTGCTCCTGTTGCTTCTTTAACTGCCCTGATTATCCTTTCCATCTGAATTTTGGATTGTTCATCGATAATTCCTGCAAAATCGTTTACGTATCCTACAGGCTCCGGCAGTTTCTGTGAAAATAAGAGGATTGGAAATGTGGATAAAAAGAACAGAATTATGATGAGTGCCCACAGCGGAGTGTTAAGCAGGCCTCTCTTCTTTTTTCTTGTAATTTCACTGTTTGTATTCATTGTTTAATCCAGCTCCAGTTTATCAACTGCTCTTATCAGAGTGGATAGTTTATCGTGTATCTCCATTGCTATGCCTTTTAAATCCGATTTTTTGAGCTTCTCTCTGAGATTCATTAGATCTTTGAAAACGGTTGTATCGATATCGTAGAGAGTCCCCACTCTTTCAATTACCTCGGCATTATTCATAGAAGAAATCGAAGAGATCGGGGAGGCTGCCTCTTTTTTTAACCTGATAAGACCTCTAAACATTGTCAGCACCGATCCTAACCACATACCGAAGAATCTTTTTAGCACAGCGGTGCTGCCCTTTGAGGCTATCATGGCCTGTCTGAGTCTTGCAAGGTTTCCCCTTAAACCTGCCTCAATTTGGTGGCGAAGATTTTTATTTGTAAGTTTTAGATTTTCGGTTTCGTTGATTCCGTAGATTACAAGGTTCCTCTCCTTTATATCAATATATTCGAGTGGGAAAACATCAGCAGAATTGATAAATTCCTGCCTGGTAAGGATTAAGGGTGTAATATTGTTTTTTTTGATTAATCTGTGGGCCTTTTTCCCAAATTTTAATATTCTTTCTGGATTTGCATTTTTCAGGATAATTAAAACATTAATATCCGAAACTCCCTTAACAAAGTTATCACCGAGAATGCTGCCGTAAAGCATTACGGAGAGCAGATCATCACCGAAGCTCTCCTTTAGAATTTCAATAAATTGATTTTTTATAAGCTCTATAGATTTTTCCTGTCCGGGATTCATTTTTGTGTTCCTTTTGTTAGTTTTAGATGATAAAATAACATTAACAGAATAATTATAATAAAGCTATAATAAAATAACACTGGTTGTTTGTAAAGTATAGTAAAGTTTGTTGAGTTGTACGGCTCGAAATAAAATGTAGTATCTTATAATAAATAGTTTTTGGGAGGGGATTATGGGAATTAGAAGGGCTACATTCGCCGGAAGCTGGTATCCGGATACTGCTGAAGAGTGCATAGCTTTATTTGAAGATTATAAAAATTCAATTACCATAAAAGATGAAGACTTTCTCGGTGTTGGAGGTATAGTACCGCATGCCGGGTGGTACTTTTCCGGGAAAACAGCCTTTACAGTATATTATCATCTTTCGAAGAAGATTAATCCGGACGTTGTCTTCCTGTTCGGTATGCATCTGGGAGAGATGAGTCCCAATTATATTTTTAATGATGATGGATTTGAAACACCTCTCGGTATTATTGATGTAAGGAGAGATATTGTTTACAGGCTGATGGAAGAGTTTACATTTGTAGAGGAGAACTCGAGGGCTTTTACCCCCGATAATACTGTAGAATTGCAACTTCCGATGGTAAAGTACTTCTTCCGTGATTCCCCTGTTGTCACTTTGGGAGTAGCTCCGACCGAGACAGCCATTAAAATTGGTATGAAATCCAGTGAAATAGCAACTTCTTTGGGTTTGAAAGCTATTTTTATTGGAAGCACCGATCTTACGCATTACGGTCCGAATTACGGATTTCTTCCCCACGGCCCGGGAAGAGAGGGCCTCAGGTGGGTCAAAGAGGTAAATGACAGGAGAATTATTGAACTGTTTGTCAGGATGGAGCCCGAAGCTGTTATAGATGAGGCTCTAAATTCGAAGAATGCATGCTGTCCGGGAGCTGCCGCCTGCGCTATTTCGGCCAGCAGAGCTGCAGGTGCAAAAAAGGGAGTACTGCTGGATTACACAACTAGCTATGATATTCATCCGGATATGAGCTTTGTTGGATACGCAGGGGTAGTTTTTTAGATTTATCCTGTGGCTCAATATCCGTTTGTATGTGTTTTGTTTTGTGGGAAAATATAGGCGGATACCATTAAAGAGTGGTTGCAATTAGCGTGGGCATTGATAGGGTTACGTACATACAAGGTATTAACCGGTTATTTTTTTTATAGTAGTAGATACAACGATGCTGCCTTTTAATATATCTGTTTTAGGCCGCAGGTGCGAAATAGAAAATCCGGGCTTAAATCTAAGTCGAGTTAGGGGTTGATCCTGTTTTTTTTTGACGGCGATTAATCGTATAAAGATTAAGGATACATGATTGTTTATCTATCTCCTGCCAATAGTAGTAGTTGTTGTTTCAAATCTTTTATATCATATATCACAGAAGTCAACACCCGCGAATCTAAACCCCTTTTTAGCCCTGCTTGTCACATACACGACTGCTACTGTTATTACAGGGGTTCTGTATTTTACTGTTAAGCCTGCAAGAGGAATGTCCAGCTCCCTGAAGGATGTGAAATGGACAAGTTTTATGCTCGGTATAGCTATAGTGGGTCTTGAGATAGGGTATCTACTTGCATATAGAGCAGGGTGGAACATAAATATCTGCTCTCTTGTAACCAATACAACGGTGGCTCTTCTTTTAATACCTGTTGGATTTATTTTGTATGGTGAACGGATAGAACCTGTTAAAGTTGTTGGTGTGATCTTATCAATTACAGGGCTTGTAATTCTGTACTTCAAATGACATAGTGTAAATCTTTAGTTCCAAAATTCGGGCTTTGGTAAAGTATAAAATTTCCTGTAAAATTGAAAATGGTCATGCCGCAGCCTCTTTTGATATATATCCTATTTCTGCCTTCATCCCTCCATACAATTTTCTGATATTTTTTAATACAGTAAGCGGGCTTTTCAAATATTTTAGAATAAATTAATGACTTTTTATTGATTATAACCTTTTATGAATTGGTGTTATGTTCATAATTTCTGTGCTTAATTAAAGCAAATTAATACCTTTTTTACTGGCCATAATTTCATATAGGTCAGTGTT
>JALXDB010000451.1 GCA_026990615.1 Spirochaetota bacterium | reverse complement strand
AACGCCCAATCCCGGAACAATTACGTATAAAGTCCTTAAAGAGGAGGGCAGAATAATTACAGATGATTGGAGTTTGTATGATCATAACAATGTTGTTTTTAGTCCAAAGAATATGTCGCCGATCGAATTGGAAATTGGAAGATTATGGGCAGTTTCAGAATTCTCAAAAATATCTGAAACAATGAAAAGGCTTGTTTTTAATCTTTCACACCCGTTGATTCATCTGGCTGTTAATATGGGAGCTAAGAAAAGTGTAAATAATGAGATAATTAACTTCCCCGATATTGCTTCTCGAATTTATCAGAAAGAGTGGGAAATGGCTAAAATAGAAGCAGGTTCAGGTATTAAAAACTTACGTTTCTGGGATTTATTGCCCGGAGCTTTAAGAAAACAGATTCTTATTTAGAAATCCAGGTTTAAGGGATATAAATTATGAAAAATCTTTTAATAGTTGTTAACGGCCTTATATGGTTAAACGAAAGGGTAATTTCATTGAGCGGACTTTTTCTTAGTTTTTCTTTAAAGGCATGGAAAAACAGTCCTGTAAAGAAACTTATTTTTAAATTGATAGATGTTGTATTAAGATTATTTTCTAAACTGAGGGGTTATCTTGAGTATATTAAGGATAGCATAACATTTAGAATCCTGTATAAAAAAGTAACGATGCCTATGGATATCTATTATCGAGAATTGAAGAATAACCTGAATAAATAATATAGTGATGGAAATTCTGTTTTAGTATTGATAAAATAAATGGATAAAATAAAGGGAAGAGGCCTAGCTTAAAAGGCAATAGATAAAGTTACAACGAACATTTTAAACTACAAACATTTTAGATTGATTATATAGGTGTAGTAAATTGGGAACCGGCGAACCTGTTGAGTATCCAATTGATGGCATTTTAGATCTCCATTATTTTGACCCCCGGGGGTTAAAAGAACTAATTCGTGATTATATCAAAGAATGTATTAAAAACGAAATCTATGTGGTTAGAATTATTCACGGAAAGGGAAAAGGGATTTTAAGGAGTAGGGTTCATTCAATTCTAGCAAGAATAAAAGAGGTAAAAAGTTTCAGGCTGGCGGGTGAGGATGAAGGAGGATGGGGGGCTACAGTTGTTTATCTTAATAACCCAGCCGGTTAGTCTGCTGATTTTTTTATGGTGCAGCTTCAAATAATTGCCATAATACCAATTCTTGATTAAATTATAGATAGATATTCCTGCTATTTCCCTCCTCTATCTGTATGGCAGTGTAATTATATAACAGGGCGAAATTCGAGTTCTTAAATATTTAATATTTAAGAAATTACACGCTACTTTTTATAGTATTAAAGACATAAAATTATGTATTTTTTGAATTAAAATTGAAAACTCGACATTGGCCCTAATAATTATTTGGTTTAGATTCATACTTTTACAGTATTTATTCGATAGGTTTATAGAATCTGCAGGTGTACAGGGAACTTGTGATGCTAATGCGTTGTCCTATAATGGGTTCAACTCCTGTTTGAGAGTATCTCTACCACTGATTATAAAAAAGGAGGGGAGATTATGGTAACCGAGGTAAAGCCTAACCATGAAAAAGATTTTGAAAAGGAACTTGACGACAGGGCTATGAAAGTATTCTTGAAGTCTCTAGATATCCTAGGAGGACCGAGAAAATTATTTGAATACAGAAATCTTACCTGGCTTCCATCTCTAGTTGAAGCATCGTATGTTGTGGTACTGTTTGAGGATTATATGAAAAGCTCCAAAGAAATTGCAAGTATGCTTGGATTGTCGTCTGCTACTGTTTCAAATATTCTGAGGGCGAAGGAAGAGGATGTGGTTAATAAAATACTTAACAGTGTGCCGGGTGATAAAGGAGAAAAACCGCATCATGTTGCAGGGTCTCTGGCTAAAATGGCCTATAAAAAGTTAAGAGAGGAGGAGCAGAAGTAGAGATGGATGATAAAAAGATTGCTTTTGAAAGTGTTGGTACTGCAAAGGAGATAGCCAGATCTGCACCGGAAATAAAAGGGGTCAGAACCGGTGTTGAGGGATTGGACGAAATGTTTTTTACCACAAAGCTGGATGAAAATGGTGAAGTACTTATAAAGCCCCTTGGGGGATACCCCTCCGGCGGGGTGATTCATATAACCGGTGTCCCTGACACAGGAAAGAGCCTTATGGCCGAACAGTTCCTTATTACACAGGCGTCGGAGGGAATTAATGTATGCCTTGTTACAGTGGAGCAACCCGCCCCGTTTTATGTTGCATCGTTAAAGCAGAGAGCTGCAACACTCGGTGTAAATTGGGAAAAAATCGAGGATAGGATAGTTGTAATAGACGCAGCCACCAATTCTGATCTGCGAAACGAGCTTCAGGTCCTTTTTGATACCCTTGCTTACGGAATAAAAACTTACAATGTAAAGGCGACTGTTGTGGATTCTGTGACAGGCCTTTATGAGGCAAAGGAGATGATGGCGAGGCAGACTGTCAGAGCGCTCTATAATTTTATAAAAAAGTGGCATCAAACATCCATATTTATATCTCAAAAAAGAAGCGGGCATGAAGAATTAACGGCAGAAGCAGCCGGTGGGTACGGTGTAGGCCATATTGTTGATGCAACAATAGTTGTTGCTAAAAAAGAAATTCTTTCGAGATACGATCAGAGCCTTTTTGGAGCTGAGATCGGGGACTTGATTAGAACGATTCGGATAGATGGCTGCAGGCTTTCGGGGCATGATACAAAAACAAGGGTGATGGAGATTACAAAGTCTGGAATCGTAAGGGTTGGGCCTCCTTTAGCCGAAGTTGTGAGAAAGTCTGGAAAGAAATAAGAGGTATCCTCTTAATAAAAGCTACTTGAAAACAGAGCAAATTTCAGCCAGAAAAGGTTAATGTATATTCTGGATTAAACTTACCGATCATTCCGATCTGAGCTACCACACGCTCAAGTTGAGACTTTCTACTTATTCGTGTAGGTACTTAGAACTTTTCCACTAATTCGGGGAATTTCTTTGAACTTTTTAAGACATTTTTAGAACAGATTGAAAATTTCACCGGAATGCTCAATTAACCATCCGGGTATGAGATTTTCTTAGAATTTACTTAAAAGATGTAGTGATTTTTATAGTATTCTATGTGATAGTTTATATTAAATTGTAGACAATTAGATATTAAAATAAATGGAAGGGATTTTTTACAATGGTGTCGATTCTTGGAGCAGGCCCTGCAGGTAGTACCGCTGCATACTATCTTGCAAAATCCGGATACAAAGTTGAGCTAATAGACAAAACCGAATTTCCCAGGGAGAAGCCCTGTGCCGGCGGGTTGTTTAATCCGGAAATGTACCATCAGGAATTTCCTCATGTTAAAGAGTACCCGGGTAAATATATCTATAGAAGCAAGTTTTATTTCGGTATTGACAACGATTATAATGTGGCCGGTTATGAATCCTCCAGGCCGCTTTTAAAGATGGTTATGAGAAAAGAGTTTGATTATTTTTTGCTGAATAAGGCGATTGAAGCAGGAGCTTTATTTTATGTAGCAAAGAATCCCGAAGGGGAAATAATTATTGATGCAACCGGAGTGAAACCTCCGCACTTTTATAAAGATGCAGGTATCTGCCTGGTCTTCGATTATCCTCTTTCTTCGGATATCGATACCGTTCATATACATTACGGGTTTGGTGGAATTACAGGCTATGCCTGGGTTTATCCCAAACAGGGTTTTGCAAATATCGGTATTGGAGCATATCTTCCTCAGAGGAATATAAGGAAAATATATAAGAATTATGTAGATTTTTTACGCAGAAACAGGATTGTTGAAGTGGATGATGTTAAATATATGGCAAAGATTATCCCCTTTGCTCCGAGGTCGAGATGGTATGAAAGAAACCGGGTTTTTGTAGGCGACGCTGCAGGGTTTGTAAATCCGGCGACCGGGGAAGGAATATTTTTTGCCATGCTTTCTGGTAAAATCGCTGCAAGGATGATAGTTGAAGGTAGAGATTTTAACTGGTATGAGAATGAATGCAAGAGAAGGTTCGGTTATTGGCTGGAACCCATAAGGTTCAGAAATCGACCGGGATTGTTAAATATGATATTAAAAAAAGCAGTTAAAATAGCAGAAAAAGACAAAGATTTTGCAGGGATGCTAACCGAAAACTTCTTCAGGTTGGGAGCACATAACCTTACGTGGAGATTTTTGCTGAGGCTGTTTTTTTAAACCCTCTATTAATGGAAGGTTTAGAAATTTTAAGACTTGATTACAAATAGAAAATTGATTTTATGTTTTATAAAACCATAGTGAGACCCTTATTTTTTCCAAAAATATTCATCTACTCATTAAAAAAACATTGTTAAAAGGAAGTCCAAAATTCTAAAACCCACTTTAATTTTTACTAAAACCTCGGAGCTTTTAAAAGTTTTAATCTTTTATCAGAAAGATAATGTTAAAAATCCACCAGGTTTTTTCAATCTTTATCAAAAACTATTTTAATGGTAAAAGTAGTCCATTAACTACGATTGTTAAATTCGGCTTGTTACACACCACTTAATATATTTTGGGGTAGTGAATGATAAAGATAAAAAATCTGCAAATTGTATGGATCCGTTTTATCTGCCTCACAACCTGTACTAAAAGAGTTTATGAAAACCTCAAAATCTCTGTATTTCTATCCAAACAACAATGTTGCCTGTAAACTCTTTATGTTTCCAATATTTCTATCCGGATATCAATAAAGATAACAGTTAGCAAAATATTCTTGACAATAATTGACATAAGTGTATAGTAGAGTCTCGTGCTCAAAATAATGGAGCTAAAATCTGAGATAAATATTTAAACTGAAGGCAGATCGATTAAACAGGACCAAAATAAAAGAAAGAACCTCTCTCAAAATCTAAAGCTAAACATTCCCCATAATTTTTATCAGAAAAATAAAGTCCCAATTTATGCTGTATGGATAGTTATTACAGTATTTGGAATACTTTCTTTTTTGTTTCTAAACTTCAACCTTGTTCCTGATATTGAATCGCCATCTCTAATTGTGGTAACAAATTACCCGAATGCTGCCACCAATGAGGTAAAAAATATTGTAACAATACCTATAGAAAGGGCCGTCTACTCACTGAAGGGGGTGAGGTCGGTGGATAGTATTTCAAGGCAGTCGTTCAGCATTGTCAAAATACGGTATAAATGGGGCACCAACCTGAATGTCGCCCATATTGAACTGAGGGAAAAGCTTGACCTTGCATCATCTAATTTTCCCCGCGAGGTGGCAAGGCCTACAATTCTTAACATCCAGCTTTCCCACAGGCCGGTCTATGCCTTTATAATAAATGCAGAGGATGAAAGTATAAATCCTGCGTCGCTTTATCTATTTACAAAATACGATCTTTCAACTGAACTTGAAAGGATGAAAGGGGTATCGAAGGCTGAAGTAATAGGGGGAAGCAGGCCCAGGATTAACATCATTGTAGATCCAAAGGCACTGGTAAAGTACAGACTCGAGGCAAGAACAGTTATTGATGCGGTGTCGTCCTTCGGGAGAAACAGGCCTGTGGGATTTCTGAAAAAGGGCAACAGGGAATATGCTTTGAGGCTTCAGGGCGAAGTTAAAAACTACCATAACTATGAGGATATAGTTGTAAAGAATAGCAAGGCCGGAAAGGTTAGAGTAAAGGATATAGGTGAGGTTATTTACGGTACTGCAGAGAGGCGACGGGATATACTACTTGGCCCAAACAATGTTCTTGCAGTTTATATATATAAGCAGCCTGGAGTGAATATTCTGCTGTTGTCAAAAAGTATTAGAGCTAAAATCCGTGAACTTTCAATGCGTTACGATGGGATGATCCAATTTGAAGAAATATTTGATAATAGCAGCTGGATTAAAGCTTCTTTGAAGGAGCTTGGAATAGCCCTTTTGTTTGGTGTTCTGTTTACAATTTTAGCCGTCTGGATATGGCTTAGAGATATCAGAATAAGCCTTCTTGTTATACTTTCGATCCCAGCCAGTATAATAGGAACCTTTATTTTAATGAAAGCGCTGGGGGTTTCAATAAATATCTTAACGCTCAGCGGATTCAGCCTTGCCATCGGGATGATAGTTGATAATGCAGTTATCGTTGTTACATCGGCTCTGAGAGGTTATGGGAGTCCTCGACATAATCAACCTAATTTAGAAAGCGGCGGTAAACTTGATGTTTCATCTGAATCAGGGGTTTCATATTCCGGAATTAAATCGGCAATACCAGCCGTTACATCGGCAACTTTAACGACAATTGTTGTGTTTCTGCCGGTTATCTTTCTTTCGGGAATCCTTCGGGTCTTTTTCATGATGCTGTCACTTGTAATGATTTCATCGCTGTTGTTTTCTCTGCTGGTATCAATCAGCCTCATCCCTGTAATTCTGAGTGATTTAAAGATAAAAAGAAGACTTCATCCGATTCGATTTGACATTGAATCTTTATTTAACAGGATGTATGAAGGCCTTCTGAGATTTGTATTTAAAAGAAGGCTTTTCTGGACTACAGTCTTGTTGATGATTTCGGCATTCGGAATTTTCAGCTATAGAGGCATTGAAAAACGCTTAATGGATCCCTATCCACAGGATTTCTTTTATGTAAAGTTTTTTATTGATAGTGAAGCCAGCATCGATTATACGGAGAGATTTATAAAAAAGGTTGCGGCTAAAACAGGCAAAATAGATGGAGTGAAAAAGCTTCTTACAATGATAGGTGAAGACCCATCTGATGCATATCAAAACTTTTCAGGTCTGTTCGGGGTGAATAGCGGTGTAATGAAGATTTATGTTGATAAGAATGGAAGGGACCTATACAGGATTGCCGCTGATGTTAGGGTGGCTTTAAAGGATTTTAATAAGGATTTTGATAATGTTGACTTTATTTTAAGTATCCCAGATAATCCGGTTCAAAAAATAATATCCACATCTGAGTACAGCTCAACTGTTAAAATTTATGGACAAAGCTATGAATCCGTAATGAAAAGTACAAATGAGTTGTATAGCTATATCAATTCTAGTGCCCTTTTTGATAATGCCTTAAGTTCATTCTATCAAAGAAAGAGTGAAAGGCTTTTCTCGGTAAAAAGAGAGTACCTCCCGTACTACAATATTACGGTGCATGACCTTGCTACTTATCTAAAAATGGCAGTTTCCGGTGTTGATGTAAAAAGCTGGAAGCAGGGTGAGTACGATATACCGGTAAGGGTGATGATGAAAAAAGAGAGCATTAAAAATCCATCGGATATATTGAACCTCCTTATTGTAAACAGGGGTAAAAATCCGGTTGCACTTTCAGAGCTCATAAATATTACCGGTAAAAGAGCAGGGGCCATAATCTTTAGAGAGAACCAGAGAAACTATGGATGGATAGGAATAAGTGACCGTCTTGAGTTATCAGAAACTGAAAATAAAAAGCGCATAAAATCTATATTTGGTCTTTTTAGTAGAAAAGCCCCCGGAAGTTTTGGTAATGTAAAAAGCTACTGCTTAAAAAACCGGATTGAGTTTAAAATCGAAGATCAATTTACTAAATTCAGGGAGAACCTGAGGGGACTTTTGATTGCTCTTTTCCTTTCGATATTTCTCGAGTATATCATACTTGTAGCAAGCTTTAATTCTTTTACCAAACCATTTATTGTTATCGCGATGATTCCCCTTTCACTTGGTGGTGTTCTGCTTATCCTTTTGCTGACCGGCAGCTCTCTGAACATAAACAGTTTTATGAGCATAATAGTGCTGGTTGGACTTCTTGTAAACAATGCTATAATGCTATTTTTAGAGTACGGGAGGCGAGTGGTCAGGGATGAAAAAGGAGTGATACAGGTCTCTGTATACCGCTTAAAGCCGATAATGATAACAACCCTCTCAACAATCCTTGCCCTGACTCCGGGGCTTTTTACATCAAACAGAATACAGATTTCTCTTTCTATCACGCTTATTTTAGGGCTGTTGTACTCTACAGCTGTTACCCTGATATTCTTGCCATTGTTTTACAGAATATTCTATATGAAAGATTAAATCAAAATGTTATTGAATGTAAATACAAAGGCGCTTTTATCATTGATACATAAGTATTCTAAAGTGATAATTCTCATTTTTGTCCTTATTGTTATGCTCGGTGCTTTTTCGTTGCTGAAAATACCCCGGGGGCTTGAACCTCAACGATCTGAACATGTAGTTACCATAATTACGGACTATCCCGATATAGATCCTGAAGCAATAAAGAATCAAATTACAAAACCAATTGAGAGAGTTCTAAAAAATACAAGAGGAGTTTTGAACTTTTATTCTTTTTCTTCAAGAGGCAGGTCCAGAATAATCTGTTATTTTGATGCGGACGAGAATATTGATGAGTTTATCATCAGGCTCAGCGACAGTATCTATCAGATTTCAAAAACTTTTCCTGAAGAAGCTAGGTCTCCCAGAATTTACAGGTACAATACGGATGATTCCCCGGTAATGATAATCTCTGTCGCATTAAATGCCTCCCTGTCCGAAGAGCAAGCAAAGGATTTGCTTGAGAACAGCTTGAAGGCAAAGCTTCTTTCAATTGATGGAGTGGCAAACGTTAAGTTGGCAGGTGCTACAGCTCAAGAGTATCGAATATTTCTCAATTACAACATGATGAATAATTTAAAGTTAAACTTCATGTCCCTTATTAGGTATATAGCAGGTAACAATTCTAAAATTCCAGTAGGAAGTTTTTCAAACTCGAGTGTTGATGTCCCTATAAGATTTTTAGGAAGGTATAAAACTATACCTGAAATCGAGAAAAGAGAGCTAAGATTGAAGAACACAATTTTAAGAAGTAAAGATGTATTAATGGTTTCAAAAGTGAAAAAGTCCGGTAGATCATTTTCAATGATAAACTATAGAAAAGCAAACATTTTTTATATATACAGGCAGCAGGATTCTTCGGTTCTGGTAATTGAAAACAGCGTGATCAAAACCTTTGATGATTATTCCGGCAGCATTTCATGGAAGATCCTCTACAGCCAGGAATTGGAGATACGGAATCTCTACAAAATGACGGGAATTGCCTTTTGTGTATCATTTTTTATTGTGTCCGGTCTTTTAATTTTCATTTTTAAAAAAGTCCTTTTATTAATCCCCGTAATTTCCCAGTTGGTGTTCTCACTATTTGGTGCGGTTTTGCTGCTTTACATCTCTGGGGCTGAATTGAATATTTTGAGCATAGCCGGAATTATAACGGGCTCTATATTTTCGATCTTCTTTTCTGTCCTATTATTGGAAAACTTTGTTACTGAGTGGAGTAGCCTTGGAATTAGAAGGCGAGTCTTTGGTCCTCTTCGTCCTAATTGTAATAAAAATGGTGAATTAGGACACTTTAGACCTGTTTATAGAAAGGGGACGTTTAAATCTATTAAAGTTGATGGTTCGAGCCCTTTTAAACCTGTTTATAGGGTAAGTCAGCCTAATTTTACAGGTGTAATTGATGAATTAAGCCCTTTTGGATCTGTTTATATGAAGGATACGTCCAAACCAATTGTAATTGATGAATTGGGCCGCTTTAAACCTGTTTGTAAGGTAAATGTTTATAGAGAAGAGACGTCTAAAATTTCTGGTGTAATTAATAAGGCAATACTTGATTCGGCTCTACCGATTATAACGGCCACTATCATATCTGCTGTGGTTTTTATCCCTCTATTTTTTGTAAACAGGGGAATTGATGCAAAATTGTGGCTTGAACCTTACAGGGATTTTGCTTTCTCGCTGTTTTTAATGCTAGTTTGGTCAGCGGTATCATCGTTTACTATTTTTCCCGTTCTGTTGATTAAGGTGGCAGAAGTACCTGTGAAAACGGACAGCATTAAAAAAGTAAACGACCGAAATAAATCCTTTACTAAAGCTCTCAAGGGTGATTTTAAAGAATTGGATCATTTTTTTGCCAGAATTTTGTTGAAATATTTTAAAAGTTTTAATTTTGGCTTTTTAAATCACAATCAAAAAAGAATATCGAGGATAACCCGGTATGGAATCTTAACCATTTTAGGCTTATTTGCCGTGGTTTCTTTTTATTTTATGTATCGATATTATACCAGCGATTATCATGAGATTGATCTCGTAAATAGGGAGGACAGGCAGGAGTTTTACTATCAGTTTAATCCCGGTTTTACGAATGAGTACAGAGTTAATCAAACTAAAAGTATAGTACAGGGCCTTTTGAAGACCACATCTATTGGCTCGAGTGCTTGTGATGATAAAATAGATGACAGGCCCAGTTTAATTACTACCCTCGATGGTGATAGGATAACCTTTCACACAATTGCCCCGGAAAAGTCTGGATTAAAAGTTTTAACGTTAAAAGGGTTAAAAAGAGGAGGACCGCTATCTTTCTTTAATCTAAAACAGAAAAAAGCTAATAAAGGCGGCGCCTTTCTTGAGTTATTTGAGAATAACAAAAGAAATGACGGCTTTTTTTACCAGCAGGGAAAAAGCAGTATCTATGGGTTGTCCTCATTAAAGATTTTGATATATGGAGATGATATATCAAAGCTCAATAGACTTACCGATACCTGTGCAAGAAAGATATCGAAAGTGCCTTATGTCAAACAGATTATTAAAGGATACAGAGAGGGAACTACAGAAATATCTATTGTCCCTGATATTTCAAAGCTCTTTTTTTACAACCTCGATTATGATAAGGTTGGTTTGTTCCTGCGTTACATGTTTTACCAGCCGGTTATATTTAAGCACTACAGGGGTAATTCTCTTGTGGATGTTAGAGCGGGCTTTAATCTTTCCGGGATTAATCGTTTTAATGATGCCGTCCGGTATATCTCTGGTATTGAAGTTCCTGCTGATAGCGGTAAAAAGAGTATCAGAATCATGGATTTTGCCAGTATCAAAAGAGATAACGTCTCATCGGAGATATCAAGAAAAAATGGGAAGCCATATATCTCCCTTGATATAAGATATTTATCAGAGAAAAAGGAAAGTGTGTTCAACAAAGTTAAAAGTATAATGGATGAACAGAACTACCGCCTGGGGGAGTATTACAATTTTGATGAAGACA
>JALXDB010000450.1 GCA_026990615.1 Spirochaetota bacterium | reverse complement strand
ACATATGACACTTCAGAATGACCCTTACGTTGATACAAAAAGTGAGGGCACTGGTAATATGAAAAAGGTTAAGATATTTCTGAGAAGAAGAAAATCCAAACATTGATCCGGTAATTTATTTTTTTATTACAATTTAGAGCAAATACGGTGGTTAACAGGCATTAAAAAAATACTCTATTCCATACGTCCTACCGCGATTCTACAATACAATTAGGCATAGTTGAGCAAAACTGAAAAATACAGAGGAGTGGTATCATTTCATATCACTACAGGGAGTGAAATGAGCTACAGTACTGTATTAGTCGAATAAAAGCAAAAATAATTTATTTTTTGCTAATTGGTATTTTATTATCTTTAAATTAAATAAGATAAATAAATATATTAAATAAAAATATTGACCTTTGGGGTTTATAAATGCTTACAGACAGTTTTGATGTTATCGTTATCGGCGGCGGACATGCAGGAAGTGAGGCCGCATTGGCTGCCGGTAGGATGGGCGCTAAAACTCTACTTTTAACTATAAATATGGACACTGTTGCTCAGATGTCCTGCAATCCCGCAATTGGTGGACTTGCTAAAGGGCAGCTTGTCAGGGAGATTGATGCCCTCGGCGGTGAAATGGGGAAGGTCATTGACAAGCACGGTATTCAGTTTAGAATGCTGAATACAAATAAAGGACCGGCAGTTCAGGCGCTGAGAGCTCAGGCTGACAAAAAGGGATACCAGTTTGAAATGAAACATACCATAGAGAAAACGGAAAATATAGAACTGAAACAGGATATAGCTGTTGAGATACTTGCCAAAAAGGGCGAGGTTTATGGAGTAAAAACCATAAGGGGCAATGAATACTATGCAAAAAAGGTCATTGTTACTACAGGGACATTCTTAAGAGGTTTGATACATATCGGCAAGTACAGGGAGAAGGCAGGGAGAATTGGAGAACTGTCTGCAGAACATCTTAGCGATTCACTTTTAAAGCTGGGCTTGCCTCTGGGAAGGTTAAAAACAGGTACACCCGCCAGAGTTAACAGAGGAAGTATCAATTTTGATGTGATGATAAAGCAGGAGGGAGACCCTGAACCTGTGCCTTTTTCTTTTTCGACTGAAAAGATCGACCGGCATCAGGTCCCATGTTATATAACATACACAAATCCAATGACCCATAAGATTATACGGGATAATCTTGTAGTAGCTCCGCTTTTTACAGGTCAGATTAAGGGTGTAGGACCGAGGTATTGCCCGTCGATTGAAGATAAAATAGTAAGATTCGGGGACAGAGATAAGCATCAGATCTTTGTTGAACCCGAGGGACTTAACACAGAAGAGATGTATCTAAATGGGATTTCTTCGAGTCTTCCGGAAGACATCCAGCGTCAATTTTTAAGAACCATCCGCGGTCTTGAAGATGTTGAAATTATGAAACCCGGTTATGCTGTTGAGTATGATTTCGTACCTCCAACAGAGCTGAAGGCAACTTTGGAGACCAAAAAGATCAGGGGATTGTACCTTGCCGGACAGATAAACGGAACAAGTGGTTATGAAGAGGCAGCAGCACAGGGTTTGATGGCAGGTATAAATGCTGTTCTATCGATCAGGAATGAACCCCCTCTGATTCTTGACAGATCGGAGGCCTATATAGGTGTTTTGATAGATGATTTAATAACAAAGGGGACAAAGGAGCCTTACAGATTGTTTACATCATCTGCGGAGTACAGGCTGAATCTGAGGCATGACAATGCAGATCTCAGACTGTCCGAGTACGGTCATAGAATTGGCCTGCTTTCGGACAGGGATTATCAGAGGGCAAGGGAAAGAAAGGAAAAGGTTGAAGAACTTATAAGAAAGCTTAAAGAAAAGAAAAAGAAGGGGAAAACCTACTTTACCATACTGAGACAGGTCGGAGTTAGCATAAATGACCTGGCTAAAGAAGACCCGGAAATTGCCGAGTACCCTGAAACAGTTAAAAGGTCGGTTGAAATTGAAGTGAAGTACAGCGGTTATATAGAAAGACAGAACGAGAAGATAGAGCAGTTTAAGAGGCTTGAAAATACATTGATCCCCGAAGATATTGATTACTTTAAGATTGATGGGATATCAACGGAGGCAAAGGAAAAGCTCTCCTCTATTAAACCAAGGTCCATCGGACAGGCATCCAGAATTTCTGGAGTTAAGCCATCCGATATAACCTCACTTATGTATTATATAAGGAAGGTGTACGACAGGTCAGAGAAAAAGGCAGGTTAAGGTTAATCGGTTTAGTTATTGTGTTGTTTGCAGGAGAATCGACTATAGATAAATATTATCTATAGAAATTGATAGAGGGACAGGTTTTTAGCATGGAACTGGACTTTGGTGAGATACTACTGCTTCAGGAAGGACTTGAGTATTTTGGAATAACCCCTTCAAATGAGATTTTAAGCAGATTTACCCTTTTCATCGAAGAACTCCTCTTCTGGAACAGAAAGACAAATCTTGTTGGGACAAACAATACAAGGGATATTATTGCAAGGCATATACTCGATTCTCTTTCGATTTACCCCTTATTGAGAGGTGGAATTTTGACGATACTGGATATAGGATCGGGTGCCGGGTTTCCGGCGATTCCTCTGGCTGTGGTTAACAACAGATTTAAGATAACTGCGGCTGAGAGAAGAAGTAAAAGGGCTGGTTTTTTAAGAAACGTGGTTAATCTTCTCTCTCTAAACAATGTTGAAATCTTAGAGAGCGATGTAAAAGATATTGGAGTAGATAGAAAGTTTGATGTAATAACAGCCAGAGGAATCGGCGATTTAGACCTTATCTATGACCTTTCAAAGAGGCATTTGAAGGAGGATTCTATGATAATTGCATTTAAAGGGAGAATAAATGAGCTCGAAAAAGAGGTGTCCAGGTTGAGGGAAAAGCTTAAGGACAGTGAAGAGATTGGAATTCATATTGAAGAGGTAAAGGTGCCAACCCTTGAGGAAGAGGAGAGGCATGTGGTTATAATTGAAACAAAGTGAAAACTTGGCTTAAATAAACTTTCAGTTTCCACTTGAAGACCTTCCTGTACTATTCATCAATCAGTTAGTATCGATGACTCTTTTTAATAAACTCTTTTCAATGATATATAACGAGTCGGGGCAATTTTATTTGTTTTTGTATATAGCAGGTTAGATTACATTACAGTATTTTCCAAAAATTTGGTGTACCTGATGATGCACTATTTATTATTATAAAATTTGAGTTTTTAGGGCAAAATTCGAGTTTTTGAATATTATCATACAATGAATTACACTCCATTTTTATATTATTGAAAATATAACTTTTTTTATTTTCTGAATTGAAATTGAAAACGCTACATTGTTTTTTTATTTATCATATAAT
>JALXDB010000449.1 GCA_026990615.1 Spirochaetota bacterium | reverse complement strand
TAAAGATAAAGTATCTTCTTTTATTCAATCTATGGGATAATCCAATAAGCTCTTTCACATTCTTGATTTTATTTACCTCTAAGAAATCTTTAATTTCACTATCTATCTCCCTGAAAACTGATAGGCCTCTGTAGTATATCGAGCTACCTATACCGTAAACAGTTGCTCCAGCCATCAAAACCTGTAAGGCGGATTTCCCATCAAAAATACCACCCGTACCAATAATAGGGACCTTTAATCTGTCGTACAGCTCATAGACAATCCTGACCGTTATTGGCAGTATTCCAGGGCCTGATATTCCCCCCTTTTTTGCCGAAATAACAGGATTTCCAGTATAAATATCTATAACCATACCGGGACCAACCGTGTTAATTACATTAATGGCGTCCGCTCCTCCGTCAACAGCAGCTTCAGCTATCTTTAAGACATCGGGAGTATTCGGACTTAATTTAACGATAACCTGTTTATCTGATTTATCCTTAACAGCTCCTGTAATTTTGCGGGTCAATTCGGCAGAAAATGCAAAAGGATTTCCAAATTCATCTTCAACATTTGGGCAGGATATATTTACTTCCAGAAAATTGAAACTTAAACCCTTTAGTCTTGATGCGAGCTCTCCATAGTCTTCAATATTTTCACCAAATATTGAAACAATAAGTGGAAAATCGGGGTTGTAAGTTTCAAACTCCCTTTTAAACTCATCAATCCCAGGATTTGAAAGCCCTACAGAATTAATCAAACCAAATCCATAATCAAACACTACGGGCCCATTGTGGCCTTTTCTTTTCTTTATACCTATGGATTTAGTTGTAACTATACCTGCTCCCTCGTCGAATACCCTTTTTAATGAGGAAAAAGTTACGCCCAGTATTCCGGATGCAAGCACCGAGGGGCTTTTAAGTTTTAAACCACAAAACTCCCCCTCAAGGCTCACAGTATTTCTACCTCATCATAGCTTATTACACGTTCACAGTAGTGGCACCTAAGCATGAGCGGGGCCCTGTTGATAACCTTAAACCTGGTTTTCACCTTTTCAACACTTGTTATACAGTTCGGATTCGAGCATTTAACAATGCCTACATACTCGTCAGGAAGTTCTATCTTTCTCTTTTCCTTCAACTTTCCATTTTTTATGATGTTAATAGTGGCCTGTGGTGCAATAAGAGATATTTTATCCGTTTCTTCTTTTTCAAGATACTTGTTTTCTATTTTAATAATATCTTTTCTCCCGAGTTTCTGGCTGGTAAATCCAATACCAATAGTCAAAATACCTTCATTTTCAAGACCAAGTATATCTATAACCTTTAAGGCTTTTGTAGCCGGAATATGATCGATCACTGTACCATCATTAATGGCATATACTTTGTATGTTTTCATATTTCTCTCCTTACCCTAAAATGTTTTTATATGGTCCCCAGAACAAGTCCCAAAATGGCCTGTCTTACAGGAATACCGTTATGGGCCTGTTTAAAATATATTGCATTGTCCATTGTATCAACATCGAAATCAATTTCATCAACCCTGGGAAGTGGGTGCATTATTTTAATATTTTTACCAAGCGATTCAATCACCCCCCTAGTTATTCTGTAGCTTCCGGCAACCTTCATATATTCCTGTGGATCACCAAATCTCTCCCTCTGAATCCGTGTAACATACAGTATATCGAATGTCTCTTGAATCTGCTCAAGGTTATCTATCTCTCTTACACTTGAACCATTGGCTCTCAACTCTTCAACAAGAAACTGGGGCATTCTAAGTAAATCAGGTGATATGAGCCAGATTGTAGTTTTATACAGTGAAAGTGCATATGCAAGAGAATGAACCGTTCGACCGTACTTTAAATCACCAAGGAAAGCCACCTTGAGCGATGAAAAATCCTGAAAATACTCACGAATTGTAAATAGATCTAAAAATGTCTGGGTTGGATGCTGATTTGCTCCATCACCAGCATTAATAACCGGGACAGAGGCTACTTCAGAAGCGTATCTTGCAGAACCTTCTAAATGATGTCTCATGACAATTAAATCACAGTATCCAGATACAGTCTTTATTGTATCACCAAGACTCTCTCCCTTTTTTACAGAGGTATAGTCGCTTCCGGCAAAACCTATAACCTCTGCTCCCATTTGCTTGGCTGCGGACTCAAAAGAAAGCCTTGTTCTTGTACTTGGTTCAAAAAATAGGGTAGAAATAACCTTGCCTTTCAAAAAGTTTTTGTGCTTACCTCTTTTAACCTCACCGGCAACCCGTATCACCTCCTCCAGATGCTCCTTTTCCATATCTCTTATTGAAATAATACTCATTCCTTTTAGACTCATTTATCACACCTCTTTGCTAGGATATTTAAACTATTTCAAACCTCTGGAACCATGTTTTACCAGAGGTATATTCGCCCTGCAAAGGGGACATTCATCAGGGTTGTATATCGGAAAATCCATCTTTATCGAGTAGTAATAGTCAGCATCAGGCTTAAATCTTCCGGATGCACGATTTACAATAGAAGCATATCCTATGATCTTTGCCCCTATTTTTCTAAGAATATTTGCGACTTCTAAAATCGAACCACCCGTAGTTATAACATCTTCAACCAGTAATACCCTTTCTCCATCTTTTACCTCAAAACCTCTCCTGAGAGTAAAAATCCCATTTTCCCTCTCCATGAAGATGGATTTTTTGTTAAGTGCTTTTGCCACTCCATATGAAACAACTATTCCACCAACCGCAGGCCCTACTACTGTATCTATATCATAATCTCTGAAGTGGTCTGCAATATCATTAAAAAACTCCTCTGCAATATCAGGATACGACATCAGATGAGCACACTGAATGTAATACTTTGAATGATTACCCGAAGATAGCAGGAAATGCCCCTCTAACAGGGCACCCGTTTTCTTCAGTAGATATAATGCTTTTTCCTTTTCCATAATTTCTACCTTTCCCATTAGGTCATAAAAAAAGACTTTCTTCACTGAAAACAGGAAGAAAGTCCCCGCGAAATCAGAAACACACTTTTTCTCAAATCAAGTCCGTTCCAACAATCCATTTGATTGGATATTATATTAACTTTTACTAAGTCCGTCAAGGAAAAGAAACAGTACATACAGGCCTAAACTAATTTTGATCTGTTCTCTTTCTTTCCGATAGTAACAGTACATCCCTTATATTTTCTATGCTTCTGGCCTCAAGCCACCTTTTTTCAAAATCAGGATTATAAACAATTTGTACAATCGAAGATAAGCTTTTTAAATGAAAATTTCTCTCGTCCATCGTACCAATAAGTACAAAAATAGCCCTTACATCGGAGTATTTACTACTAAATACAACTCCTTTTTCAGCCCTTACAACCAGAATATCAAATATCTTTTTACCATCAACTACAATATGGGGTATAGCCACAAAATTGTTAATGACAGTACTGGATACCTTTTCCCTTTCTTTAAGCTTTTGATATATGTAATCTCTCTCGACTCCTATTCGCCTGTGGAGTTTATCCGAAACAATTCTAAACAATTCAGATACATCTATCTTTTCTTTTATATTTAAAATTTCACATAGACTTATGAGCCTGTCAAACCTGTCCCACTTAACGTTTTCCCTCTCCTGTATTATGTCCTTTAACTCTCTCTCAAGATCACCTGTTAAAAGTTCTTTCGAAGTTATTCTTTTAATCAAATACAGCAGGGCATAATCCCTCTTAGCCTTTAACCTTCCATATGTAAAATATATTAAAAGAGAAAGGAAAATAAGACCTGCACTTATCAATATTGCTTCAAGGCCCATCTCCAATAAAAGAAATCCAAAACCCACTATGCCTGCCAATTGCAGCCATGGATAGAGGGGCGACTTAAATACGGGCCTATAATTCTGGATTTTACTTTCCCGCATAACTATTACAGAGAGAGAAGCAAAAATATTAGAAAATATTATTACTGTTGAAGCAGCTTTAACGAGAACTTCCAGTTTTAAAAAAAGAACCGAAATGATAAATAAGCCTGTTATAAGTATTGAATAAACAGGAGTTTTAAATCTTCTACTAACTTTTCCTAAAAACTCCGGTACCAGAAAGTCCCGGCCCAGTGCTAAAGGCAGTCTTGAAGCGGCCATAATTCCGGCATTTGAGGTGGAGCTAAAGGCAAGTATAGCTCCTGATGTCATCAGAATATATCCCAGTTTACCCGATATAGCATAACCACCGTCCGATATCGGGGTTAATGTACTAGCAAGTTTATCAGGTTCTACAACACCTACAGTTACAAGGATAATTAAAAAGTACAGCAGGCTTACAACAGTTAAGGAAAGTATCATTCCAACCGGAACAACTTTACCCGCATTTTTAACCTCTTCAGCAACAGAAGTAACCCCAATTAACCCTCCAAATGCAACAAAAACGAAACCCGATGTTGTCACTATCTTCAAAAGTCCACCGGGTGCAAATGGTTCAAAGTTAGATATTTTTATTTCCGGTATACCCTTAACAACATAGAAACTCATCAACATCAAAAGAATAATCACAGAAACCACTTGCAGTAATGAGGCTTCTTTTACTCCTAGAATATTTAATATCATGAATAATATTGTCAGCAAAAGAGCAATAATACTGATATTTAATGGAACTATTAGAGAAATGAATGCTCCCATGCCTATGAGCGCAAAAGAACTTTTTAGTGATAGGGAGAACCAGGTAAGGATCCCATTAATTGTCCCCATGGCAGGTCCGAAACTTCTTGAAACAAAAAAATATGTTCCCCCTGCTTTTGGCATTGCAGAAATTAGCTCAGCCTGACTTAGCATTCCCAGTCCTGCGAGTACTGCTGCAATCATATAGGATAGAAAAACGGATGGACCTGTTAAAGCAAAAGCAAGTCCCGGAAGTACAAAGATACCGGAACTTATCATAGCCCCTGAAGCTATACAAAAAAGGTCCAGTAACCCTATCTCTTTCTTTAGTTTTGTTTTTATCTCATACATCCTCGTCAACTTTAATTCCAATTTATATGAAAAATAACCTAAATTTTGAACCGGAGAAGCTCAAATACAGAAGTCTTACAGTAAATTATTTTGAAATAACTTTTCCTTTACTGTAGTTTCTGGTCTCGTCATCATCTATATTAGACTTCATTAACAGGATAAATGGGCCTTCCATATTTTAAAACAGATAAAACATTCTTAGCCGCTTTTTCCTTTAATTCTTTAATAGATTCCTCGCTGTAATACGCTGTATGGTCTGTTAATACCACATTATCAATTTCTTTAAAGGGATGGTTTTCTGGAAGAGGTTCCTCGCCAAAAACATCAAGGCCGGCGCATTCAAGTTTACCAGTTTTTAGAGCATCTATCAATGCTTCTTCATCTATAATGTTACCTCTGGATGTATTTATTATTGTAGATCTATCCCTAATAACTGTAAACTCATTCCAGCTAAACATTTTCCTTGTTTTATCGTTCAAAGGTACATGTATGGAAATATAGTCGGAATTTTTAAGAAGAGTATTAAAATCGACTTTCTCCCCTCCCATTTTATTCACTTCCTCCATAGAAACATACGGATCGTAAACAAGAACCCTGGCAAAACCCAGACCACTAATTTTTCTATGAAAAGCTTTAGCTATTCGACCATAACCTACAATACCCATTGTTCTGTTTTTGATTCTGTGAACCGGTTGAAAGTCATGAAGATTCCATTTTCCCTCCCTTATACTCCTATCTTTGAATGGAATCTTTCTAACACACGACATTAACAATGCCAACGCATGATCGGATACATCTTCAACCGAGTAGTCCGGTACATTTGCCACCCATATCCCGGCTTCTGTAGCCGAAGAAACATCTATATTGTCATAACCGACGCCGTACCTGGATATTACCCTGCATTTTTTCATCTTCTCTATTATTTTATTTGAAATTGGAAACAGATTAACTATAACCGCATCGGCATCCTCTACTTCTCTTATAATTCTTTCTGTTTCAGTGTTTTTAATTGTTTTAATTTCGGGTACAATTTCTTTAAGTACTTTTTTCTCTTCACTGTAATCTTTGAACCTGTCGTCAATAATTAAGATTTTAAAATTGGCCATATTTTTAACCTTAAAGTACGTTAGAGCGTATCCAATTTTAATTAGATATTAATGAAGTGCTGATAAAAATGCAAGGCACAGTTTTAAAGGTCTAGTGGTTAAATATGGTCCTGCAATTTATCTTTATAAATTTAACGTGCTCTTTATAACTCTCTTCTTTGAATTACTAGAATGGAAGAAATAAACTACAGGCGAGTAAATTACAATTTTATATCTTTTTAAAATACCTTTCTCTCAATCCAGCCATAAAATTAGGAAGCATAATGGCCACAATTAGCAAAAAACCTATAACTATATTCATTTCGGTGCCAGGTATATTCATCAAACCCATTCCGAACCTTAAAAACCCAAGCAGAAAAATAGCAACAATAACTCCAAAGATATTTCCCTTTCCTCCAAAAATACTCACGCCACCTAGAACGACTGTAGTAATTATCTCTAATTCCCACCCGTTTGCAATGTATGGTCTCGTGCTACCCAATCTTGAAGTTAAAAATACAGACGCTACCCCGGATAGAAAGCCATTCAGGGTAAATAGCCATAGTCGTATTCTATTTACATTTATTCCTGAAAACCTTGCACCTGTGCTGTTGTTTCCTATTGCATAAAGCTTTCTACCGATTGTTGTCCTGTGCAAAATAATACCAAAAACTACAGTAAGAACTATAAAAACCACAAACTCAAATGGAATGCCTGTAGAGCCAATGTAACCCTGTCCGAAAAAGGCAAAATCTTTTGGATACTTTGTATAGGCTTTGTCGCCCAGGATAACATATGCAATACCCCTGTAAAGTGACATAGTACCAATAGTTACCCCGATTGCAGGAATATCAAGCTTTGTAATTATTATGCCATTTATAAATCCTGCTATTATACCCGTTACCACACCAATTACAACAAGGATAGTAGTTCCAGCTCCATGAACCTCGCTCGCGTAGCCCATAAAAACCGATGCAATCGCAATAATAGAAGCCACTGAAATATCAATGTCCGCACAGATAATCACAAGCATCATTGAAAGGGCAATAATAGCCTTTTCTGTAAAATTAAATGTATTATCTAAAATATTCTGAAGATCGAGGAAATATGGAGAAAGAATGGAATTCAACACTATAACGAAAATAAAAATCAGAACCAGAAGAAACTCCCAGCTCGTTAGTAGCTCAACTATTCTTTCTTTTTTAATGTTTTGCGTTACTTTTCCAGAATTTTCCTTCATTAAAACAATCTCCTCTTGATCATCATTTCCTGGGTCTTCTTTTTAGCTATTGTGTTTACGACAATGGCTACAAGTATTAAAAAGCCCGAGATTGCCATTCTCCAGAAAGGGGAAATGTTAATAACCGTTAGAGCATTGTACACAATTCCTAGAAATAACGCTCCAAGTATTACACCAGTAACGGTACCAGAACCTCCAGCAATACTAACCCCTCCTATCACGCATGCAGCAACTGTCTGAAGCTCAAATCCCATAGCGGTATCATTCTGTGCTGATGCATATCTCGAAACCCATAGCAGTCCTGCCAGACCAAAGATTATACCGCTGAACAGGTACACGAGATACTTTATCTTTTTAACGTTTATTCCCGCATACTCCGCTCCAAGCTCGTTGCTCCCTATCGCATAAACCTCCCGTCCTGTCTTCGTTTTGTTCAGGAATATTGCAAATACAGTGAGGATAACAACCGCAAATAAAAAAAGATTGGGTATACCAAAAATATACCCTCCTGCAATGTTTTTAAATCCCTCTGTCATTTCATGGGCGCTTACCCATGTGCCACCGCTTAAGACAAAAACAAATCCCCTGTAGATGCTCATTGTCCCCAGTGTCATTATTATAGGAGGGATCGATGCATAGGCTATTAAAAATCCATTGAATGACCCCAGCGCTCCTCCTATTATCATCGAAATCAAAATTATTAAAAATATAGGTATACCCGGATAATGTTGATTTAATAGGCCCACGCTCATGCCCGTTAAAGCTATACCTGAAGCCACCGATAAATCGATTCCAGCGGTTACAATGACCATCATCTGCCCAATAGATACAATCATCAGGATTACAGTATCTTTTATTATATCCTTAACATTTTCAGGGCTAAGAAAACGGGGATATCTAAAACTTATCAGAATGGAAACAAATAGTATGAAAAGAAACAGAATAAAATCTTTTTTCTTCAAAAGTTTAAGCATACCTTTATCCCGCCTTAATTAATCCTGTTGCAGCTCTTATTATATTTTCAGAATTTGCCTCGTTTTTATTAAAAATTCCGGTTATTAATCCTTCATGCATAACTACTATTCTATCCGACATTCCAAGTATTTCCGGAAGTTCTGAGGATACCATAATTATTGATATTCCCTGTTTAACAAGTTCACCCATAAATTTGTGTACAGCCGCTTTAGTTCCAACATCTATTCCTTTAGTTGGTTCATCGAGAATCAAGATTCTTGGCCTTGTGGCAAGCCACTTTGAAAGCACAACTTTTTGCTGGTTACCACCCGAAAGACTCTGTACGGGTGCGTCCCAGCTTGAAGCTTTGACTTCAAGCTTTTTGCCGTACTCTTCGGTAATCTCGAGTTCCCTTTTGTCATTTAAAAATATAAGTTTTGCTAAAAAATCCACAATTGGCAGGGTTATATTATCCCTGATTGACATCTTCAAAATAAGTCCCTGTTGCTGTCTATCTTCAGGCACATATGCAATCCCCATTTTAAGGGCACCTTTTGGATCGCTAATTTCTATCTTTTGATTATCAATATAGATTTCACCCTCATCAAAACTGTCTATTCCAAAAATAGCTCTCATTACTTCGGACCTGCCGGACCCCACAAGCCCGAAAAATCCCAGAATTTCACTTTTTCGCAAATCAAAAGATATATCCTTGAACACTCCGTACCTGGTCAAACCTTTTACCTCAAGAACTCTGTCCCCGATTTTCACATCTTCTTTTGGAAATAGCCGATTAACATCTCTTCCTACCATCATCTTTATAAGATTATCCATATTAACATCCTTAATGCTGCCGCTTCCGATATAGTGTCCATCCCTTAACACCGTATAGGAATCTGCGATTTCAAATATCTCATCCAGCTTATGGGAAATAAAAACTATGGCCTTTCCTTCTGTCTTGAGCTGACGAACAATGTTGAACAAAACCTTGACTTCGTTCATGGTCAAAGCTGAAGTAGGTTCATCCATTATCAATATTCTCGCATCCAGGGATAGAGCTTTAACAATCTCTATAAGATGCCTCTCAGCCACACTCAGATTTTTCACGCTATCATCCGGATTTATATTTTTTATGCCCAGTTTGTTCAGTAAAACCAACGTCTCATTTTTCATCTTTTTCCAATCGAGAAAAATGCCTCCGGATTTTTTTATGGGGTGCCCCATAAAAATATTTTCCACCACCGAAAGATCCGGAAACATGGAAGTTTCCTGATGAATGGCAGAAATACCGGACATTTGAGATTCGTGAGGGGTTCTGAACTGGGTTTCCTTTCCATCGAAAATTATTTTACCGGTATCAGGCTGATATATTCCTGTCATTATCTTTACAAGAGTAGACTTACCCGCTCCATTTTCACCGATAAGGGCATGTATTTCACCCTCTCTTACTACAAAATCAACCCCATCAAGGGCCTTAACACCATGAAAGTATTTTTTTATCCCTCTCAGCTCACAGATTACCCTTATATTTTTCATTTTTTATAGATCCATCAAATATTTTATGTGAATTTCTTAAGGGTTAAGACCTTATTAATCTGCGAAGCAGGATTCAAGGATCCTGCTTCACTCTTTACATCAAACTTGCAAAGATTGCAATTGCTCCGCTAAAATAAATTATAAAGAATTCTAGCCCACTATTGAAGATTTATTAATCAGTAAATAGCTGCAAATTTATCGATGTTTGTCTTATCAAACACATAGGGCTTACCCATTACAGCTATACCATCTTTTCCTATTTTAATATCGCCCATCCTTCCAACATGCATCACTTCTCCCGGTTCCCCCTTAAACTCTCCTGTAACCAATTTATACGTGATGTATGTTGCTGAATAACCGAGATCTATTGGGTTCCAGAGCTCCATCTTTTCGCATGTACCGTCTTTTATATACTGCTTCATCTCTGAGGGTAGCCCCAAACCTGTAAGAGCAATTTTTCCTGCCAGTCCTGCATCTTCAAGAGCCTTTGCTGTTGCTGCAATTCCAACAGTTGTCGGGGAAATTATACCTCGGAGATTTGGATATGATTTGAACAACCCCATAGCCTCTCTGTAGCTCTTATCTGAAAGGTCATCCCCATAAACAATTGCAACTAGCTTCATATTTTTATATTCCGGCTTCTCAAGTTCTTTCTTCATCCATTTTATCCATGCATTCTGGTTCGTTGCGGTGGAAGACGCACTTAAAATTGCAATCTCACCTTTGTAATCTATCATTTTAGCCAAGAGTTCCACCAGACTTCTTCCTATATACTCATCACTGGAAGGTGCAAGGTGTAAAATTCTTCCTTCAGGAGCGATAGCAGAATCAAAAGATATAACTTTAATCCCCCTCTCCATGGCTTTTTTACAAATGGGGACCAGTGCGTCTTTATCATTTGCCGAAATTGCGATTCCATCCACTTTTTGAGCTATGAGTGAGTCGATAATTTCAATTTGCCCCTCTGCTGTTGGAGTAGAAGGCCCCTGAAATATAAGCTCGAAACCACCAAGCTCCTTTACTGATTCTTTTCCCCCATCATGGCAGGCTTCAAAAAATGCATTGCCCAGGTTTTTGACAACCATGGCAATTCTAATCTTTCCCTTTTTCGCCTCTTTCTCTTTTTGCCCGGCTGCAAATACTAGGGAAACTGCTGTCAAAAAAACTACGAGAAACACAAAAAAACTCTTTTTGATTCTCATTTTTTACCTCCTATCTTTTATTATTTTAAAATCAATTGTAAACCAATTTTATTTTTTATTAATGTTTATATTTTAAAAGTATTCGAAATTATTCTATACTATTCGAAATTTTATGTCAATAGAAATTAACTGCCTTGTTAATAAAATAATTTTTTCAGAACTAAACCGGCAATCCTGTATTTATTCCAATAACAATATCTA
>JALXDB010000448.1 GCA_026990615.1 Spirochaetota bacterium | reverse complement strand
CAATTGTATAGGCTGAGGTTATGTCCGGTTTTATTTTATCCTCTTTAAGTGCTTCGTTAATTACTCTGAGGGCCTCGTCATAATGATTTATTCTGTTTAATTTCAATGCATATTCAATTTCTTTTGGAATTGGATATGCATAAAATGGGAATAGGGTAGCTATCAAAAGGATTATATAGAAAAGGGGACTAATAATTAAAGATTTGATTCCCGGGGTTTTAGATTTCATAATCTGGATGCTCTTTAAAATAATTGATATAACTCTAATCTTTATTTTCAGTGCTAACTACTTCATTAATGGATCGGTTCCCATACAATTGATTAATATACGTATCAAAAAAAGATGTTCTCGCAATAAAGATGCGATCCCATCCAAAACTCTGAGCCCTAAATGAAACAAGACCGTGTTTTGAGACTGTTAAATCGTGGTTGATGTTGGTTCCCGTATTTACGAGAACGGACTTTTTTGTTTTAATGTTATAAATATAAATTGGATTATAATCACTATCAATATTTTTAGCGTAAATAATATGAACACTATCCGGAAACCAGGCGGTCCCCTGTGAATTGTCCTTTATTACATTTGGAATACAGAAAAACTTCTCCAGCCCTTTACCCGCTTTTGGGGAAGAACCATCGGAGGGAATTATCATTAAACCCCATCGCTTAGTGTTGAAAGGATCTCTCTCCAGATTATAGGTTGAATAGAACGATATATACCTTCCATCTGGGGAAAAAGACGGCAGCACATCATCAAAAAACCACTTTACCAGGACCTCTATCCTCTCATCTTCAGTATCAACATCCCTTATGATGTATATATCGTGAGAGTACTTGTTGCCCCTTGTAAATACAATAGATTTCCCATCTGGTGACCATCGTGGATACAGATCGGTATCATCCGACGAAGTTAGCCTTCTGAGAGAACCTGTTTTAAGATTTAAAAGATAAAGGTCTCCGTTGCCTGTTCTGCCCGAAGTAAAAACTATTTTATTTCCATCCGGTGATATCTTTGCCTGGCCATCTTTCTTAATCCCCTCGGTTATCATTAAATATTCATCAATACCTCCATTTGGGAAAAATGCCGAAAGGGATTTGAGCAACGGGTCGTTATCCACTATCGAACCGAGAAACAGGTTGTATTCTCCTACTCCTGCATTCGAGGTGAATATAAAGTTTCTGCTATTGGGAAACCAGCAAAACTCATAGTTAAAACTTTCACCCACATCCCCCTCGAGGAGTGTCTCAATTGATTCATTCCCTGCATTTTGTCTAATACCTATCTCTCTTATCATTGCAGGTTTTAAAGAGATCTTTTCATCATTAAAATCTAAATTGATTTTATAGATAAGTATTGTATTGTTGGTTATTCTATTTACCTCAACTGCTATATACCTTTCATCGGGAGAAAATTTTGGATTGTAAGAGTTGTATGGATTGAACGATTCATCCAGATTGATAATTGAAGTAATTTTCAGCGGTATTGATTTAAAATCAAGTTCGGGCTGCACCTGAGGTTTTTCAGGTATGGGCTTTTTTTCACCTGTCTCTTTTTCAATCGGAGGTGGGGGAACTACCTCATTCACCTTCACATTTTTTGTGCAACCGGCAGTCAATATAACAGCCAAAAGTGCGGAACAAAGCAATAGAGTTAGAATTGCCTTTCTATTTCTCTTCACTTCTTATCCTTTCAATCTCATTAAAATAGCTCTGTGCTACTTTATACTGCTCTGCATAAAACTCCTGCTTCTTTAAATTCTTATCGAAAAAGTCAAAATAGTCAATCCATGAATTATATGCTCTGATCAAATAGTTCCTGTCATTTGAAAGATAGTATATCTTTTGATACGAAACTGCTGTATAGAACAAAACATTAATAAAGACCTTATATCTTTTATCGGCAGGTAACAATTCTCTCTTCTCCCTGACAACCGAAAAACTGTAAATAGCTTTATTATAGTTTTTAATTGAGCTCTCTGAGTCGATATAATACTCCTGTTCAGCTCTGTTAAAGTAGGCCTGTCCGAGATTGTAGTATGCATAAACAGGTACTACGGCTCCACTCCTCTTCTGAGATTCTCTCAAAAAGCGGTTGTAGTAAACAATAGCAGAAGAATAATCCTTTAAATCATTCAGGTATATATAACCTATAAAACTAATTGCCTTTAAATAATCCGGATGATCCGGAGTAATCTTTTTCAGCACTTCAAGGGCCTTACGTACCATTCCCCGATTGTACAGGTTTTCGGCTTCTCCATAGAGATCTTTAAACAGCTTTATCCTGTTGTTTCCCGTTAGTTTTATTTTAGGTGAACTAAATTTTATATATTTTCTATATCCCCTGTAGCCCTCCAATTCAACCTCAACCAGATGAAAACCGTAATCAAGAACGACAGGTTTCTTTACAATCGGAGTAACTCCCACAAATATACCATCGACAAATACCAGTGCACCCTCCGGTTCGGACTCAACATAAAACCTTGTTTTGCCTTTCTGCAACTTAATCTTTACGCTCTTGCCCTTATCTTCCACCTTTATCTCAACTCTGTTCGGTATATAGCTCTCTTTGTATATAAGAACATCAATATCCGTATAAGAAGTTGCGCTAAAGGAAATTTTTCCCGAGATATCAGTTTGCCCCTGCCACCGGTCATTGACGTATACATTCGCACCGGCAACGGGCTTATTCTTTTCAGAGGATAAAACCCTAATGGTTATGTTAACTATTTCCTTTTTCGATACAACTTCTCTTGTCCTTTTTACCTTTACTCCCGGTTCCAGCAGGTAACCTTCGCTTATACTTTCAACCTCGCAACCGGAAAGAAATGTACTTGTATCCATAACCTTTAATTTAACAACCCTCTTTTTTGCATATTTTTTTGTAAGATTATCGAAATAATTGATATAACCATCGAATATGTCCCCTGCTTTAACTCCGTTCTTTGAACCCAAATTGATATACACATTTTTACTGACATAGGTTATCAACCCCTCAACCTGAAACCTTCTTGTAAACAGTGATACAACCCTTTCCGGTATCTTTCTCAACTCCCTAATTGAAACTCTGCTGTTAAGCTCCATTATTTTCACCCCATCATAACCCACAGCAGCAACGCCCACAGAAAGATAATTACCTGCCTTTTGTATATTACCAATTATCAGGGCATCAACTTCTTTTTTCAATATAGGTATATCCATCCATTTTAACTTTTCGATATTTTTACTGTAATTTATGTCGATGTTAAATTGTTTAAACAGCTCTTGAATTTTTCTGGAATCAACAACTCTATAATACTTTCCAGCTTTTAAGTAATCCTCTATATTCCTGGTCAGGAACAATGCATTTCTTATCAGATAACTGTTTCCCCTGCCCTGTACGGAAAAAGGTATAACAGCAACTTTAGGGGGCGGAGGCC
>JALXDB010000447.1 GCA_026990615.1 Spirochaetota bacterium | reverse complement strand
ATTTTTACAAACACTCAAGAGAACTCAAGAAAAAAACTGAGAACATTTAATATTATCCAGCAATACTCCATGTTACAGCAGGAAACCAAATGAAGAATTTTTATAGAGGTGCAAAGTATTCATATCCTATAGTAATAGGATATCTGCCAATTGCTATTTCCTTTGGTGCAGTCGCCAGGGCTGCAAATCTTACTCCGGCAATATCCGCTTTTATGTCCGCTATGGTTTTTGCCGGAGCAAGCCAGTTCATCGCCGTGGCTATGCTTGTCAACAATATCGGAATAGTGCAGATAATATTTGCTACTCTGGCTGTAAATCTGAGGCATATAGTGATGAGTTTTTCGCTTCTTCCGAAGACCAGGTCTATCCCCCTTCGGCATAAAATTTTTCTTTTTATGGGAATTACCGATGAGACCTTTGCCGTGTTGAGCCTGAAAGATGATCCTGCATTAAAAACAACTGCGGGTTTTGCCGGTCTGGTCGTTACAAGCTATCTCTCATGGGTTGCAGGAACATTTATTGGAGCAAGCATAGTTGGTTTTCTGTCCGATGAACTTGTAAAAAGCCTATCCGTGGCCCTGTATGCTCTATTTATATCCCTTCTGGTTTCATCTATATACGGCAACCTGAAACATCTAATAACGATATCAGCGGCAATTGCTATCAACATACTTCTCTCAAAGGCATTTTCTTCAAGCTGGGCATTGATTACCTCCATAGCCCTTGCTCCCTTGCTAACAGCTATACTTTTTAAAAATAGGAAAAGGTCAGCAAGATGAACAGGTATATGCTACTGATACTGGGGATGTCTACAGTTACTCTGATTCCCCGAATAGCACCTCTAATATTTCACAGGCTTAAAATACCGCCGATAGTTGAGGAATGGATAAGGGGAATACCATTTGCAGCTCTGGCATCTTTAACTATACCGGGAATTATAAAACTCGATCCTATAACTCCCCTTCCGGGACTTATAGGCCTTGCCACAGCTCTATCCGCGGCTATTTTAAAGGCACCAATGTATATTGTAGTTTTGATTTCTCTGTTTTCGGTTTATGCCTATTATATGTTAACTTTTTAGTATGTTTTCCACAGCTAAAAAAGCAGCTTCAGTGTAGCTGAATCCCTTGAACTTCTCATGGGCATAACTAATAGCCGATGAAGAATTAATTCTGACAAGCCCCTTTTTATATCCAGCCATATTTAAAATAGAATCTATCTCTTTGTAGCTTCCCCCCTGTGTACCAACCCCGGGAATCAAAAGTGGTATAGAACTACCGCTGTCTGTCAGTTTAGAAATTATATCTTTAATTTCTGCTTTCGTAGCCCCCACCACCGAACCAACATCCGACTCATCCGAATTCCGGTTCCATCCGATCAGCCTGTCAAGTATATGCAAATATAGAGGTTTACCATCATCAACCACCCTTAAATACTGAAAATCTTCTGCAGTTTTATTGCTTGTAAGAGTAAGGATAAAAACACCTTTTCCAGAATACTGTAAAAAGGGCCTAACAGCGTCAAAACCCATTAAAGGATTTATAGTTACTGCATCCACTCCCAGTTCTTCAAAGGCGAATCTGGCATAAGCCTCGGATGTCCTGCCAATATCTCCAAATTTTCCATCCAGTATAACGGGAAGTTCTAGTTCTTTTGCCTCATTGACAAGCATATGTAAAGCTCTAATACCGTTCAGACCGTACTGAAGGTAAAAACCTATATTGGGTTTAACAGCGGTGATTTTTAAGATTATTTCATGCATGATATCCGAAAAGTATCTGAATATTTCATCAGCGAGATTCTTATCCGTATCAATCTTCATTCTTTCAACAACCGGGTCCATACCAAAGCAAAGGAGGGATGTATTTCTCTCCCACGATTCAACCAGAAGATCACAGAAACTATTGCCCATATCTCTCTCCAGAATAAGTTCTTTTTCTATACGCAAACCTGCTTTATTCTTTTCTTCGAGAACTCCCCATAAAAATAGGAAATCTCTCCGTTAATCGCTGTAACAACCGGTCTGTAATCAACCTTCATCCCTTCAAAAGGGGACCATGCACATTTTGTTTCATACCCGTCTTCTCCAATTAGCCAGGGTTTTTTAATAAGCACTGTAAAGTTTGCATCTTTTCCTTCTAATATTTTGGCTGATATTTCTATACCAAATATCTTTTCCGCCGCTCCGGAGGTAATTTCAAGGAATCTTGAAAGAGTTAACCTCTTTTTCATCATCGCATCGAACAGAAGTGGTACTACAGTTTCAAGTCCTGGAAAGCCAGCAGGAGGATTTTCTCTATGCTTTTCCTCCAGCGTATGGGGAGCATGATCCGTACCACAAATATCTATTGTGCCATCATTTATAGCTTTCCACAGCGCCTTCAGATCATCTGTACCCTCAAGGGGTGGTAAAACCCTTTTCGGTCCTCTGTAGCTGTCTTTGTCAAGAAATAGGTGGTGTGGAGTTACCTCGGCAAAGATACTCCCGAAGTTCCCTTTCCATTTTTTAATTTCACTTACCTCTTCCTTGGTAGATACATGACAGATATAAAGCGGAGGTAAACCTTCTTTTTTCTCTCTCACTCTACTGTATACCGACAAAACCTTCTTCAATCCTTCCAGACCTCCTGTATGAACAAGCACAGGTTTTGTTTGATAAAATGCACTCTCAATAGTCTCTTTCGAATCTATCACTAAACCGCCAGTTGTCTTTGACATATATATCTTTATTCCGCAAATAGATTTCTCATAACTCCCTTCTGCCATATACTTTGAGTTTTCATCTGTAAGGGCAATATATAGACCAAAGTTTACATAACTCTTCTTCTTCGCAATTTGCTGTTTTATCTTCAGGGCATCGGAATTATCCGTTGGTACTTTATTGTTTGGCATATCTATAATTGTTGCTACACCGCCCTTAAGAGCAGCTCTAGAACATGTAGACCAGTCCTCTTTATATTCAAATCCCGGCTCTCTTACATGTACATGGGGGTCTATCATTGCCGGTATAAGATAGGCCTCTTCATCTTTAAAATCCAAAATCTGGTCGGAGCCACCCGAATCGACCTCAAAACTGTTAGCACCACCGTTATTAGCATCGCCATTATACAAAATGGAACGGTATTTCCCATTCTCGACTGCAACCACTCCTTCAACCCATCTGTCCTTTAAAGGGAGAAAAACATTTTTAACAATTAACATAATTTAAACCTCCAGATGGCTACCGCTTTCATCCCTCTTATATCTTCCGAACTCATTTGAACCCCTCAACTCTTCAAATGTAAAAACTGGGCCATCTACACATACCCTTTTACCCGAGGGATCAATGCTGCAGCTTCCACAAATTCCAATTCCACACTTCATCATTCTTTCAATGCTTGCCTCACCAGGAATTCCCATTACGGTTAATATTGAAAT
>JALXDB010000446.1 GCA_026990615.1 Spirochaetota bacterium | reverse complement strand
TGCAGGTTGATTACCTGGAAAAAAATCCTCATATGGCATCCATTATTTTCTCAGAGGATATTTTTCAACCTGATAAAAGGGTAGATGATAAATTGCAGGAAATTTTTGAAAACCGTCACAAACTTCATAATGAAATTGTAAGCGAGGCTGAGAAAAAAGGTATCAATATTAATATTGAAATTGATGATTTAAGTAGTATTATTTTCGGTTATTTGCATTTAGTTGTATTTAAATGGAGAAGGTCAAATTTCAAGTTTTCACTTTCAGAAAAGGCCGAGAGGCTTGTACAAATTATTGATAAAATTATTTTTGATTGATTTTTTTATTTTGTAATCTAAGTTAGCTAATGATAACTAACAAATTTAATAGAATAAATGGAGATAAAATTGCAGAGAACATTGAAAAGATTCTCAAAGTATCCATGGCTGGTATTTGTAGTGGTTATTACGATTACCTTTATTTTTCTTATGTCAATAAAGAAAAATTCTAGGATGGAAACAGATTTAAATAAATATATGCCTCAAAAACATCCTGCTTTTGTATACAGCAATAAGGCGGAGAAATGGTTTGATATAAAGGATGCAATTATAATTGCTGTTGAAAACGATAAGGGTATTTACAACTATCATACCTTAAAAGTAGTTAAGGATATTACAAAAAAATTGGAGAAAATGAAAGAGATAGAAAAAGGGGATGTTACTTCGCTATATACTGCAGATAACATCATTGGAACAGAAGATGGTTTGGATGTTAAAGCATTTTATAAAAGAGTTCCAAAAACACCAGAAAAGCTTGATGCGTTGAGAAAAAACGTTCGAAATAATGAAATGGTATTCGGGAGACTTGTATCTAAAGACGAAAAATCAACTTTAATTATCGCAAGAATTAATAATGACGTCTTTTCCCAGGATTTTTATAAGAAAATACTGGATTTAACTGATAGTTACAAAGGCCCGGAAAAATTGTATGTAGCCGGACAACCCATAGTAGAAGGTACGCTCGCTTTACTCATGCCCAATGATATGAAAAAAATGGTACCTGCAGTAATAGCTGTAATTTTCATTGTTTTGTTTTTATTACTCCGCAGTGTTAAAAGTACAATTGTTACGCTTGTAATTGTTTTATTCAGTACGATTTGGACATTTGGGTTAATGGCATTGTTGAACATACCAATTTATTCGGTTTCTACAGTAATTCCCGTTATGCTCATTGCTATCGGTGTCGCTTATGGAGTTCATCTTTACAACAATATTGATCTATACATTAAGGATAACCCGCTAGCTCCTGAGGATGAAGTTGTAAGAAATATGATCGACAAGATGTGGAAGCCAGTTTTAATGACCGCCTTAACTACAGCAGTTGGCTTTTTATCTTTATTAACTTCTCAGGTTTACCCGATTAAATATTTTGGACTTTTTACGGCTTTTGGAGTAATAACAGCGATGTTCTTTTCTCTTACTATAATCCCCGCCGAGCTAATGATATTTGGGCTCCCAAAGTTAGGGAGAAAAAAAGATAGGTTAAAAAGAGGTATTAGTAAAAATAATTTTGCCTACTATTTTGCAGATAAAGTAATTAAGCTCAAATCTATTGTAATAATTTCTATAATCATAGTAGTAGCCCTGTCTATATATGGACTTACAAAGATCTGGGTCAATTCAAGTTTTCTGGATAAGTTCGAAAAGGACAGTGAAATAGTTTTAACGGATAGATTTATCAATCAGCACTTCGGAGGGACAAGCACTCTCAATGTAATTCTTGAAGGAAAGGAGCAAGATACTTTTAAAAATCCTGAAGTATTAAGACTTGTTGATAGGATGCAGCAGGATGTGGAATCGGAAAAAATGTGCGGAGGTTCTTTTTCATTAGCTGATTTTTTAAAACGTATGAATAAAGTCATGCATGCTGATAATGATTCGTACGATATTATCCCTGAATCAAGGGAATTAATATCCCAATATCTTTTACTATATGAGATGTCGGGTAATCCGGATACATTATGGCAGGTTGTTACTGAAGATTATAGAAAGGCGAATGTTACTCTCCAGTTAAAAAGTGATGATTCTAAAACTCTTGAAAGTGCAATTTCTGTTGTGGATAATTATCGTCCTCTTTTCAAAAAATTAGGTGTAAGTGTGAATTATGCCGGTTCGGGGTATAAAGCTCTGGTGTTTAGTAAATTAATTTTTAAAGGCCAGGTTTCAAGCCTTGGGCTTTCACTTTTAATTGTTATTGCTTTGCTTGCCTTCATGTTTAAAAGACTTTCACTTGGATTAATTGGTTCAATTCCAATTGCCATTACTGCGGTAATCAATTTTGGGATAATGGGTCTTTTAAATATACCTCTCAGTACGACAACCGCTTTAATATCAAGTATAGCTATTGGTATAGGAATTGACTATGCAATTCATTTTATAGAAAGATATAGAGATTACGCTAAAATAACTGGAAACAAAGATCTTACCAGCAAGCTTACCATGTATCATTCGGGTAGAGCAATCTTTTTTAATGCAGTAGTGGTAATTTCAGGATTTTTAGTCCTTCTACTGTCGGCATTCCCGCCTAACAGGTCGTTGGGTCTGCTTATTGCCCTGAATATGTTTACAAGCTTTATCGGTACCGTAACAGTTGTGTTGATACTTCTATATGTTAGAAATATTTACTTTAAAGAATCTAAAGAAAACTAAAAACATTAATCAATTGGAGGATAATATGAAAGTAAGAAAATCTCTACTAATGTTATTTGTTGTGTCATTGTTGTTTACAGCATCTTCTGTTTTTTTACCAGCGCAGGAAAATCTAACCGGTTTGCAGGTAATGGAAAAGGTATATAATCGGCCGTCTCCAAAAGAGCTTAAGGCGAATATGACGATGATTCTAATTAATTCAAGGGGGGAAAAGAGAGTCCGGAAAATAGTTCAGTATATTAAAGATTTTGGAAGTGTTGAAAAGAAAATAATGTATTTTGTGTCTCCTGCAGACATTAAAAATACGTCATTTATGAATTGGAGTTACGATAAAGAGGGCAAAAATGATGATCAGTGGATATATCTTCCGGCTTTAAAAAGAGTTAAGAGGATATCAAGTGATAGCAAGAGCGATTATTTTATGGGATCAGATTTTACATATGATGATCTTGGCAATAGAAAACCGGTTGAAGATAATCATAAACTGGTTCGCGAGGAGACATTTAAAGGTGAAGAATGCTATGTTGTAGAGAGTGTACCAAAAGATGACGATTATATGTATTCAAAAACCATTACATGGGTAATTAAAGGAAAATGGATTGGCCTTAAAAGGGATTTTTATGACGAAGATGGAGATTATCTAAAAACCTTATCTATTAAGAAATACGACAAAATAAAAGGTTATTGGTTGATACTTGATGCTGAAATGCACAACGTTCATAAAAATCATAAAACTGAAAT
>JALXDB010000445.1 GCA_026990615.1 Spirochaetota bacterium | reverse complement strand
TTACAGATCCAACATATCAAGTTTTAGATATGAAAAGAGAGCATCTGACCTTACCTATGGAGTTATGGCTGCTAATTATCTGATGAAAAAGACCCTTATGGATAGGTTTCCCGCTGCTAAAATTGATGAAGGCATTTTTAAAGAGGGGCCATACAGCGGATTAAAATGGAAGTTGAAGGTTGAGTCTTTTGACCTTCCCATGCTTAAGGATATGAGAAAGATTACGATTGATGTTTACTGGGGTAAAAATGATCATTATAGACTATCCACTGTAGTGTCAAGATATAGATAGTGGTGGTATGGAGCTTTATTTCCTGAAAATTAATGCGCGCCGGTAAAATTTCTTTGTTAGATGGAGAAGTTATTTAGAGAGTTTGCAGTACTTTATCGTTTTTTATACTGCATTTATAAAATCCTGTATTTTCATTATTTTTATTGTTCCATGGTTTGTAGCAGGTATAAATGATATAAAAAAATTAAAGATATTGATATGAAAAAAGGTATATTAAATGGGTTTACACTTTTAGAGATGCTGATAGCCCTCGCGATACTGTCCGTTATTGCCTATATTATGGCCTTTTCCTTTGTATCGATTAGAAGGGCATCGGAGTGGGGAGTTAAAAACGACAGAGCCAGGAGAAACATTGTCCGTCTTACAGAAGATTTTGATCGTGAGTTTTCATCTATTTACTATAAAACATCAAGCAAAAGAACTGTGTTCGTCTCAACAAGAAGAGCTTATCAGGATGCAATGTACAACAGTGTTAGATTTACCTTTATTGATCCTCTGAGCCCATATGAAACGGGTAAGAGGGATGAGCTTGTCGAGGTGTACTACAATGCCGGTGTCGATGAACAAACGGGCAAAATAGTGCTGGAAAAGAGGATATGGTACCTTTCGAAAAATCCCGACAGGTTATCAACAGGAGAGCCTGATGTCAGTATAAAGTTTACCGAAAAGTTTGATTACTTTAAGATGGAGTTTTATAAGAGGGGAAAGTGGTTTGACTCATGGGATACAGAAAAGACAAAGGATATCCCTGACATGATAAAGATTGAATTTTCGGTGAACGGAAAGAAATACAGGGAAATATTCAATGTTTTTATTTCGAGATTTTAGTATGAGAAAAAGGGGATTTGCCATAATCACCGTTTTAGGTCTTATTGCCCTGCTTTCCGTTATCAGCTTTAATATCTCTTTTAAAACGGGACTGAATTTCAAAATGGCTGTTAACGGCGGGGAGGCTAAAAAGGCCTACTACTATGCCTTTGCCGGCTACAACATTGCCGTAACGTTACTGTTAAATGATAACAATGGGTACGATGGGCCGGGAGATTTATGGGCTTCGAGTTTACCGCCTGTCCCATTTGATGATGGTACCGTAAAGGTAACCATTGAGGATGAGAAATCTAAGTTTAACATAAATTATCTTGTTAATTCATACGGCAGAAGGGATGCAAGAAGGATTGCAATGCTTAAAAGGATATTCAGAAAGCTGAGAATTGATGAAGATATTGTCGATGCTATAGCTGATTGGGAGGATAGCGATAATGAGATATCTCCCGGTGGAGCCGAATCCGAATACTACCTCAATCAGAATCCTCCATACAGGGCCTTTAATACCCGGTTCTACACTGCGGGTGAGATGGTGCTTGTTAGGGGAATGACGCGTGACTATTATTTTTTGCCTCCCTCGTCAAGAGGAGGAGAAAAGGGTTTGCTTCCTCTGAATCGATATATAACGGTATACGGGGATGGTAAAATCAATATAAATACAGCTGGCCTACCTGTTCTTTGTTCTTTATCAAGTGATTTAACAGAATCAATAGCAACCGATATTATAGAGTACAGGAATAGCAATCCTTTTAAGAGTGTATCGGACCTTAAAAATGTTGAAACTGTATCGGATATACTCTATGATGAAATAAGTTCTCTGATAACAGTGAAGAGCAACATATTCAGAATTGAATCAACCGGTACTGTTGGTGAAACAAAAGAAACAATTGAAGCTGTTGTAATGAGACAGAGCAGGGGGGTAAGGGTTGTCTTCTTTAAAAGATCTCTTTAATAGAAGAATCTTGATAAAAAAAAGAATTGTTGTCCTTGAGTACTTTGGGAAGCTCTACTCAGTTTACTTAAGTAAAGAGCAGGAAAGGGCCGCAGATGATACGGCTGTGGAGAAAATCGATGTTGAAGATTTTAAACTATCTGATTTTTTAAAAAATATGGGAATAACATCGGAGGAAATAGTAGTGGTAATTCATCCCTACCATTACTACAGAAATACACACCACTTTCCGTTTAAGGAGAGAAAAAAGATAGAAGCTGTTATAAAAGGAGATGTAGAGGATAGTCTCCCCACCAAGCTCTCTCCGGAGGATATGATAACCGATTTTTACATGTTCAAAGATACTGTTGTGTCCTATACGGTTCCCAAAGGACTTATATCAAAAATCATTTCGGATCTTTGTGATTACTTCAAAAATATTAAACTTCTTGTACCCTACGAGGTTCTATTGAACAGTATCATCCAGCGATATGAAACTGTTGAAAATCTCCTGTATATTGAGGAGAATCCTGCAGGTTTTGAGGTATGGGGATTTTTAAAGGGAAGTATTCCCGTATATGATTTTACTGGGTATAAAAATGGCGGCACTGGTGGTGAGGGGTGCCGGTCGAGTGTAATGAGAGTTGTGAAGTACATCCAGCCTGAAAGGTTTGCAGTAACTGGAACCTCTGAATCCATCTGTATCAGAGAATCGGTCCGGGTAACGGAAAAGCTCGGCATTGCAGAGTACAGGGGGGAGCCCTTTAATAGAGGTTTTGGCAGGAGGGGTGTATACAGAGCAGCTGTTAATTACAGGTACAGGGAAAAAGACGGAATAAATCTTCTAAGGGAGGAATTCCATCCCGGGCTGAGCCGTTATTTAAGGGTAAAGGATTTTGTGGTCATAGCTGTTTTAATTGCCCTGATTCTTTCTTTTATCGTTGGGAGATTTTTTGTAGAGGTGTCATCTTTAAAGCAGAGAGTTTCCGAGTTGAACAGCAGGATAGCGATGATCGGTGCTGAGGTATTCAATGGTAGAATACACAAAATCTCAGATGCAGTTAAGTTGAGGGATAATTTGAAGCGGAAAACAGAAATTTTAATCAAAAGTATGGACCGAAAAAGATCCGCATTGGAGATACTTAAGGAGTTCAGTACGGTGCTCCCTGTGGATGTGGAGATTGAATACAGCGATATTATCGTTGATACAACCCGGATACTCTTTAGTGGAAAGGCCAAAACCTTTTCAGATATTGACAGAATAAAGGCTGCTATCTCAGAATCCGATCGATTTACAAATGTCAGAGTTGTAAATAGCGGCACGACGGGAAGTACAGGTGGATATACGGTAACTTTCCAGATAAGCATTGATATTAAAGAAGAGCAA
>JALXDB010000444.1 GCA_026990615.1 Spirochaetota bacterium | reverse complement strand
ATAAACCTTATTAAAGCTGCAAAACAGATGCGTGATGAAAAGAAATTTCAGAGTGGCGACGAGATGGATGTTGCTCCGGATATCTTTATTGGTGCTGCCGCCAATCCATTTGCTCCTCCCTACGAGTACAGGGCTTACAGACTGAAGAAGAAGGTTGAAGCAGGTGCAGATTTTATCCAGACGCAATGTATTTTCAATATCGAAAGGTTTAAAGAGTGGATGAAGCAGGTTCGGGACCTTGGACTTCATGAAAAAGTGAAGATACTGGGTGGAATTACACCAATAAAATCTCTCGGGGCTGCTAAATATATGCGTGATAAGGTCCCGGGAATGGATGTACCTGACTCAATAGTCGAAAGAATACAGAAAACACCTAAAGAATCCAGGGCTAAAGAGGGAATAAAAATAGCCGTTGAAACAATACAGCAGCTTAAAGAGATAGAGGGAGTTTCCGGTGTACATATTATGGCAATTGAATGGGAAGAAGCTGTTCCCGAGATAGTCCAGGAAGCAGGTTTACACCCTAGACCCTAATATTTATTATAAACTATTTGGGCTATCATTAGATTGGCATATTACAGATAAAAAGGCCGTCCATTGTTTTTATAATGACTTTATATGGACGGTTTTTTTTATTAGTTTTAATCAGAGTATACTTATATGTTAGACGGAGGACTAAAATGCCTAAAGTTGAGCCATTTGAGCAGCACAGGGATGAATATGAAAGATGGTTTGAAGATAACAGGTATGTTTATCAATCGGAAATTAATGCTGTAAAAAAGCTCATTCCAGATGAAGGGGTGGGTGTCGAAATCGGAGTTGGAAGCGGCAGGTTCGCTGCCCCCCTTGGTATAAAATATGGTCTGGACCCATCACCAAAAATGGCAGAAATTGCCCGCCAGAGAGGAATTGAGGTTAAGATAGGTGTCGGAGAGGAGCTCCCTTACGAGGATGAAAGTTTTGATTTTGCATTGATGGTTACCACAATATGTTTTCTTGATGATGTTAGAAAGACTTTAAAAGAGATATGGAGAATCCTGAAACAGAATGGAAAGGTTATTATAGGATTTGTTGATAGAGATAGTAAAATAGGAAAGGAGTATTTAAAGAAAAAAGACAGAAGCCTATTTTACGGACCGGCAACCTTTTTTTCAGTGGATGAAGTTACAAACTTTTTAAAAGATGCAGGATTTGGAAACTTTAAGTATGTTCAGACGGTCTTTGGGATGCTTGATGAGATAAAGTCTGTAGAGCCGGCTAAAGAGGGCTATGGTGATGGGTCCTTTGTTGTAATAAGTGCTGAAAAGCTTTAATTTTTCTATACAACATTTATTATTCTGGTATAATATATCATATTATTACAATTATAATGGTGCATTAAGTGGTTGTAATTGCGATTCTAATAAAAAGACTTGTCAAAATTTTAAAATCCGAAAGCAGACCGGGACAGATTGCACTCGGTTTTGTTACGGGAATGACACTGGGATTTATCTCCCTTAAAACGTTAATTGCACTGCCACTGGTGATATTTGTTATTCTTGTCAGGGTGAATATTGCATCGGTTTTATTCTCCTACCTCCTGTTCAGATTGATCTCATATTTTATATATCCCGTTTTAAACCGGATCGGTTATTTCTTTCTTGTTGAATTGGATTCTCTGAGGCCTCTATGGACGAAATTGTACAGCATTGATCTGGTTCCCTACACAAGATTTAATAATACTTTGATATTTGGAAGTCTTGTTATTTCGGTACTACTTGCCATACCCCTATATATAGCTGTGAAAAAACTGGTGATCGGCTACAGGGAGAAGTATGAAGAAAAGATAAAAAAGTGGAAGATTGTTAAGATATTCTCCGGATCAAGACTTATAAAATGGGTTTCCGGACTTAAAAATATTGGAGCATAGACAGGTGAGAAAAGGTGGATTAATCTTTCTGGGAGTTCTGGGAATACTTACCCTGCTTGTCATGTGGCTTTTTTCTGATAGGATCATTGAAAGAAATCTTGAGAAGATTGGAGATAGAATAGTTGGAGCCAGGGTTGATTTCGTAAAGGTTCACTTTTCTCCTTTTAATACAGAGCTTTCATGGAAGCATCTTGAAGTTACAAATCCTGATAATACATTCCAGAATATTTTTGAAACGGGAAAATGTTCATTTAAATTGAGACTGAGTACACTTCTGAAAAAGAAACTTATAGTTGATGATTTTTACATAAGCGGACTGCAGTTTAACACTCCAAGAAAAAGTAACGGCTCTCTTAAATCCGTTAAAAGAGGCAAAAAGAGGACAAAAAATAGATCTAAAAAAGAATCAAAGATAAAAACCGGTATTGAAAAAACTATAAAGGAAGAAAAGAAAAAAATTCCTCTATTTAACCCCAAAAAATATCTGTTATCACTTAATTTTACAGGTTTAGTTGAGAACTTTAAACCTGATACACCGGCAAAACTAAAAAAGCTCCTGAAAGATTACGACACTGCTTTTGAAAAATGGAACAAATCTGTAGTAGATTACGGAGATGAGGTTAATCTGTTTTTAAAAGAAACAAAAACGGTTGTATCTAATATCAATCTCAAAACTAAAGATATCAATGAACTTAAAGATAGATTAATTCTTGTAAAGAAATATTTAAAGAAGGCTGACGAGCTGAAAAAGAAGGGGGAGTCGCTTCTAAATGGTTTAAGCAAAGAGTATAACAGAATGAGAGGTGACGTAGACAGGGTTGATAACTGGGTCAATGAGGACTATTTGAGATTGAAGGAGAAATTAAAGATACCGGAATTATCCAAAAGAGATGTATCTCTGGCTCTGTTTGGAAGAGATATACTTGATAAGATTGAAAGGATGAATAGGGCTGTTAAGAAGGTCAGAGCTATTTTAAACAAGGTAAGGAGTGTGGTTCCAAAAAAGGATATTCCTAAAAGACGTAAGGGTACAGATATAGAGTTTATCAGGGAGAAAGATTTACCCAACTTCTGGTTTAAAAGGCTGTTTATCGGTGGAAAGACTAAGAGAGGCATAGAGCTGAGAGGAAGCGTATTAAACCTCACCAGCAATCAGAAGATAACGGGAGTACCCACTACTATAGCATTATCTGGAAACGGGAGAGGGGGTGAGAAGCTCCTTGTATCGGGAAAACTGAATTATACCGGCGATACTCCTTCAGAAAACTTCGATATGAACTTTTCCAATATGCCGGTAGAAAGTTATACCCTTGGTGAAGCAGGGAAGTTCGGGCTCGCCTTTGAAAATGGTACTGTGGATATAAGCACCAGCCTGGATTTTTCGGGAAATAGAGTAGAATCAGGGCTTGATGTTGAAGGTCATAATCTGGTTGTAACTCCAAAAGCTTCCGGTTTGAGTGAGGAAATGGAAGATCTGATAAACGAACTTTTTTCGAATATTGACAGGCTAAATCTAAAAGCATCTATTGTAA
>JALXDB010000443.1 GCA_026990615.1 Spirochaetota bacterium | reverse complement strand
CTAAAAGCTCAGCAATAATAAAACTGTCAATAATATCTGTTTTTACCTTTTTGATGGTGCTAAAGTCTCTATATTTAGCAATCTGTATGAGTTTAACAAAACTACTTTATAGCCTAAATCATTTAAGAACTCATATAGATTTTCGCTATAAATACAGGTAGATTCAATTCCAATTAAAAAATTGCTTTTATCTAAACTAATAGATTTTAGCTTTTTACTTAACAGCATTAAACCTTGTATATCAGAAGCGATACTAAAAGGTTTTATAACAAACTCTTTATTGCTATCTAATATACAAACATAATGCTTTTTACTTGCAATATCAATGCCAACATAATACATAAAACCCTCCTTGTGTTAGTCTAAAGAAAATCTCACAGCTTCGCATAATACAGGGTAAAGTGATAAACTTTCCCTAACATCCTATAGGTGATGTAAAAAGGCTAACACAAGACGTTTAATGACAAGGTGCTAAAAGCCCTTAAAGGAAACTTACTTGTTGCCTGTTAGCCTTTGCAAAAACTGTGAGTTTTTAAAGAACTGCCAAACTTTATCTTATACTTTGTTTGGTAAATTTATTATACGAAGGAAAAATTTATGAAATTTGATTTACAAAATGCTAAAGTTTTAGTTATTGGAGGTGCCGGTTTTATTGGAGGATTTGTGGTAAAAGAGCTTTTGAAAGAACCAGTGAAAGAGATAATCATTTATGATAATTTTACTCGTGGTAAAATGGAAAATATAGAAGAGTCATTGAAAGATCCAAGATGTTCAATCTATCCTTATGGTGGAGATGTAAGAGAAATAGATATTTTAGATAAAGCGATGGAAGGTGTTGATTATGTTTTTCATTTAGCTGCAATGTGGCTTTTGCATTGTAAAGATTTTCCAAGAACTGCATTTGATGTTAATATTGCTGGAACTTTTAACGTATTAGAAGCGTGTGTAAAACATAATGTAAAAAAACTTATATATAGTTCATCTGCATCAGTTTATGGTGATGCAGTTGAAGTTCCCATGACAGAAGACCATCCATTTAACAATAAAAACTTCTATGGTGCAACTAAAATATCAGGTGAAGCTATGTGTACAGCTTTTAATGATAGATATGGATTAAATGTAATAAGTCTTAGATATATGAATGTTTATGGACCGGGACAGGACCAGCATGCAGTTTATAGTGGAGTTGTGCCTATAATGTTAAATAAAATAGAAGTTGGAGAGTCTCCAGTTATAAATGGAGATGGAACACAAGCATACGATTTTATTTATGTAGAAGATGTAGCAAGAGCAAATATTGCAGCATTAAAAGCTGATGTAAATTATGGATATTATAATGTAGGAACGGGTGTACAAACAACGATAAAAGAGCTTTGTGATACAATACTTGAGCTTAAAAATTCTAATTTAGAAGTTATTTATAAGCCTTATAGTGCCGATGATGCAAGAGCATTGGTGAAAAATAGAATAGGCTCTACTGAAAAAGCAGAAAAAGAGCTAGGATTTAAATATAAATATTCATTAAAAGAAGGTTTGCAAAAACTTATTGATTGGAGAAAAGAAAAAGGAATTGATAAAAAATGAAAATACCAATTACTAAAACCGTTTTTGATGGATGTGAAAAAGAGAGTATCGTTAAACCACTTGAAACAGGATGGGTTGTTCAGGGTCCAAATGTTGCTAAATTTCAAGAAATGTTTTCTGAGTTTATTGGTGTAAAATATGCTCATGCTACTACAAGTTGCACTACTGCCTTACATCTTGGGCTTGAGGCTTTAGGAATTGGAAGAGGCGATAAAGTTATAGTTCCATCTTTTACTTATATTGCTTCAGCAAATGCGGTTGAATATACAGGTGCAGAAGTGGTTTTTTGTGATATTGATTTAAGAACATTTAACATTGATGAAAACAAGTTAGAAGAATTAATTAGAAAAGATAAAACTATTAAAGCTATTATGCCAGTAAATCTTTTTGGACTCTGTGCAAATCTACCTACAATTATGAAAATAGCAAAAAAATATAATCTAAAAGTTATAGAGGATTCTGCTTGTGGATTTGATGCCTGGATAAAAGATAAGCATAGTGGAACATTTGGGGATATAGGATGTTTTTCATTTCATCCAAGAAAACCGATTTGTACAGGCGAAGGTGGAATGCTAATAACAGATAATGAAGAAATTTCAAAAAAAGTTTCGCAGTTAAAAGACCATGGGGCAAGCAAATCTGATTTAGACAGACATAAAGAAAAAAGCGGTTCTCTTCTCCCTAATTTTACTATGAGAGGTTACAACTACCGTATGACAGATTTTCAAGGTGCACTAGGTATTTGTCAGATGAAAAAAGCAAAATATATTATGGATGGAAGAAGAAAAATAGCTAAAAAATATTATGAAGCATTAAAAAGATTTTCTAATTTTTTAATTCCTCCATATGTGCCTGAAGATTATAAACATGGATATCAGTCATATGTTTGTTTATTTACTTCTGGAGAAAATTTATCAAATTTAACAAAAGAAAAAATAGATAAAATAAATATAAAACGTAATATTTTTATGGAAAAATTAGAAGAGAAAAGTATTGCAACAAGGCAAGGAACACATGCAGTACATACATTAGGTTATTATAAAAATAAATATAATTTAAAAGATGAAGATTTTTTAATGAGTTATGTTGCCGATAGACTCTCAATAGCTTTGCCTCTTTATACAGAAATGAATGATGAAGAGTTTGATTATGTAATTAAAAATATTAAAGAGTGTTTAGAGGAAATAAAATAGATGTGTGGTATTGTGGGAGCTATTGCTTTAAATGCTAGATCTATCAATATTGATTATGCCAAACCAATGGTAGATAAAATTTCCCATCGTGGCCCAGATGATGCAGGTTATCTTTTTTTTCATACTGGCGCAAGGCATAATAAAAAAGTTTCTTTTTATCTTAATTTAACAGATGAAAAATATAAAAATCTTAATGATATGTTACCAACCATAGAATCAAAATCAGTCCAAAGAGAATTAAGATCGCATGACTATGATCTTTTTATGGGACATAGGAGACTCTCTATTTTAGATGTATCTTATGCTGGACATCAGCCTATGTCAGATTTATCAAAAAATATATGGATAATTTATAATGGGGAAATATATAATTTTAAAGAATTAAGAACTGAACTTGAAAAGCTTGGTCATAAATTTAAAAGCCATACTGATACTGAAGTGATAATTTATGCTTATATAGAATGGGGAATAGAGTGTATAAAAAAATTCAATGGAATGTTTGCTTTTGCATTGTATGATAATTTTAAAAAAAAGCTTTTTTTAGTAAGAGATAGATATGGTATAAAGCCACTTTATTACACATTTTTATCTCATACTCATACTTTTATTTTTGCAAGTGAAATAAAATCTATTTTGGAGTATAAAGAATATAAAAGTGAAGTAGATAAAGA
>JALXDB010000442.1 GCA_026990615.1 Spirochaetota bacterium | reverse complement strand
AATCTAAGGGGCGAGGTTATTGGAATAAATTCGCTTATAGTGTCAACATCCCAGGGATTTCAGGGTATGGGATTTGCCATTCCATCTAATATGGTTAAGGTTATTTCTCAATCCCTTATCAAATATGGAAAGGTTATTAGAGGATATCTGGGAGTATCAATCCAGGATATAACCCCCGAAATGGCAAAGAGTCTTGGATTGGAGATTGGAGCCAAAGGCGCAATAGTTGCTGATGTGGTTCCCAACAGTCCGGCTGAAAAGGCTGGATTAAAGCAGGGGGATGTAATACTCAAGTACAACGGAAAAGAAGTAGAAGATGCTGCAATGCTGAGAAATATGGTGGCCCAGACCCACCCCGGAACAACAGTTACCATTACTGTCCTCAGAGATAATAAGAAGATTGATCTGAAGGTTAAGATAGGCGAGCTGGAGAAGTCAAAGAAAGAGGCAAAGGCTCTCGGAATGAAGGCCCCGCTCGGACTAACAGTTGAAAAGGTTACACCGCAGATAGCACGGGAAATTGGTCTCAGGAGGGTAACCGGAGTGATAGTAAAAGATGTTATACCCGGGAGCCCGGCTGACAAGGTTGGCATTGAAAAGGGAGATATTATCTTTAGAGTTGGTAACAGAGAGGTCAAGAGCGCAAAGGAGTTCAGAGAACTTGTTTCAAAAGCAATGAAGCAGGGAGGAGTTGTGCTCCTTGTAAGGGACAACAGAACAGGAAGAGTTGGCTATATAATGGTGCCTGTTGAGTAGTTGTGAATAAAAAATCGGTTAGATAAACCGTAAGATAGCCGTTTAGATATTCAACCTTGATTCGAGTAGGGTTGGATTAATAGTTTGTATTCATTGCCCCGCTTTTTTAAAAGCGGGGCTTTTTAATTGGCGGTATACTGCCTGAAATTACCCTGTTAAGTAATTATAAGAGCTCTACTATAAAAGATAAAATGCTGGATGTAACGAAGATCCGTTTATGTGTAATGGTCCATTGATAATGTTGATGATAATGAAAAACCTTTGAATAGGCCTAATTTTATAAGGGATAAATTTTTTGGATGTTAAAAGATAACGTTTAGGATCACAAATATTGAGGGTTCAATCCTGTGTAATTTGTAAAAATACCGGCCCTTGTACTGACTCACAGATTTAAAAACATCAATGAGTTTACTATAAAAACTGGTTTTTGTCCTTTCGAGCAAAGCGAAGAAATATCTTTTATTTTCGAACGTAACGTAGTGAAGTGAGAAATCTTTAATACATAAGGAATTACAGATTTCTCGCCTTGATGAATCAAGGCTCGAAATGACAGTATTCTATCTTTTTAGAGTGCCCTCATCAATAGTATTGTAAAAAATATTATAAAGGGCAAATACGAAGAAAAGCAGGAAGTCCCTCCATTAAATACCTGAAGAATAGCTGGGAACAATACGACTAAATACTAATAGAACTTCCCGTTGATAGGTCGTAAAATTCATTTTTGAAGCTGTTTATGAAGATATTTTTCGCCATAGTTCCCGTACAGTGAAGAGGGGAGATATACCTGAGATTAAACCTTGTAAGTTCTGAGACTGTTTTTTCAACTGTATTTCTGCTTGAGTCCATCAGATGTGTTCCCCCAATTACCCAGTATATTGTTTTATTTCCTGTAATAGATGAAATATAGGAGAGGGTATTTACAATACCTGAATGACAGCATCCCAGCAAAACCACAATCCCCTTCTTCGTTTCTATAAAAATGGAAAGGTCGTCATCAAGGTTGTCGTGTACTGTTAGATCTCTGTCTTTAAAGAAGCTGTCGGGAACTCTCTCAAAATCGGTTATCCTCGGTATTTCTCCGGTTATATTAATGCCATCTACAGATACCCGGGTTCGTGAGAGCACAAAATTTGCGCCTAACTCTTCAAGACTTTCCCTGCTAAAAGGAAAGCTGATTGTACGCAGAGGTTTGCCTGGATGGTATGAATAACGATTAATAAAGATGTCGGGGTGGGCGTATATATCTATCCTTTTCCCCGAGTTATTCTTGATTGTTCCAAGAACGGATTTAAGGCCGCCTGTATGGTCATAATGCCCGTGGCTCAGGATAATTCCATCTAAACTCTTAAGCTCTGCTCCTAGCTTTTGGGCGTTTTTTGTTACTATACCGGTCTGCCCGGTGTCGAACAGGTATCTTTTTCCGTCAATTTCTATGTAGTAGGATAGTCCGTGTTCTGCCAGCAGGCCATTGATGTACGTCGTATTTTCAACCAAAATTGTAATTTTTAATTTGTCAACCATGTTCAGTCCTCTTCTTCAATATAATGGCAGCCTATGGGTTTGTCATTTCTGCGGGCAAACTGGGCTATCAGTGTTGCAACAATTACCCCGTTTCTGAGTTCTATTTTTGGTTTAGTAAGATTTGTGTTTCTGTAGTAATCGGTTATTCTGTTGTAGAGGTTACGCAGGTCAGATACTGCTCTTGTTAACCTTGTTTTTGTTCTGATGATTCCAACGTAGTTCCACATTGTGGTTCTTATGTTCATCCAGTCCTGAAAAACAAGAAGAGGATCATTGCCGGCCTTGCTTTCATTTTTAGGGAAAACCCAGTCGGCAATGTCCTTGAAGTATTCTTCTTTATGTTCTTCTCTGCTTGAGGCAATCCCGGCTCTCGTTCCATATACAAGCCCTTCGAGGAGTGACACGGAGGCAAGCCTGTTGGCCCCGTGAAGCCCCGAGCAGGAAACCTCGCCAACCGCAAAAAGACCCGGAAGAGTTGTTTCTGCATTTTCGTTTATTAGTACACCTCCGCAGAAGTAATGTTCAGCAGGTACAACGGGAATTGGCTCTTTTTCAATATCTATTTTATACTTAAGGCATTCGTTATAGATACCCGGAAACCTTTCCTTTATGGATATGCCTCTCTTTTTAAAATGGGCAATATCGAGGTAGACGAATTTGCTTTCTGTGAGAGCCATCTCATTGTAGATGGCCCTTGTCACAACATCCCTGGGTGCAAGGTCTTTCCACTCGGGCGAATACTTTTCCATGAAGGGTTCGCCGTATTTATTTAGCAGTTTTGCTCCCTCTCCCCTGAGAGATTCCGATATTAGAAACCCCTTGCCCTCATCTGTGTAAAACACCGTGGGGTGAAACTGGACGAACTCCATATTTGTCACTTCTGCTCCGGCTCTGTATGCCATGGATATACCGTCACCTGTTGCAACTTCGGGATTGGTTGTGTACTGGTACAGCCTGCCTATTCCCCCTGTTGCCAGGATCGTGGAATCTGCAAGTATGGTGTAAACATCGCCTGTGCTATTGTCGAGGGCATATGCTCCGAGGCAGAGGTTTTTTCTGTATTTTAAGAGATGATTTGTTGTGTTGTGGTGGGTGGTTATAAGGTCTATAGCCGTAAAGTCTGTAAGCAGCGATATATTGCTGATGCTTTTGATTCTTTCATGAAGTTTTCTCTCTATTT
>JALXDB010000441.1 GCA_026990615.1 Spirochaetota bacterium | reverse complement strand
CTCCTTGAGATAGCAAAAGAGATTTTAGAGCGAGAAAAGGCTGAAGCCAGTTCAAAATCCTGATTAATAAAATTGTTTGATTTAATAAAAATTGTTTAATTGAATAAAAAACTTATAAAATAGTTGCTACAAAATACAAAAAGGCCCTTAAAAGGACTGATATTCAGGCTTTTATTCAGCAAAAAGCAACTCGGTCTATAATCCCTGATCAGTAAAATTGCTTCATCACCTCATCAACCCTGTGGCAGGCAACATAATGTCCTGGTTCAACCTCCGAAAGTTCGGGTTCAACTTCACGGCAAACATCATCGGCCAGCCAGCATCTGGGATGAAATCTGCAGCCTTTAGGAGGATTAACCGAGTTTGGAACATCTCCTTTCAACACTATTCTTCTGCGTTTCTTCTCAGGATCGGGAACCGGAATAGCCGATAGAAGAGCAATGGTGTAAGGATGTAACGCTCTCTTAAAAAGTGTTTCAGTTTTTGTCAACTCCACTATTTTTCCCAGATACATAACAGCTATTCTGTCGCTTATATATTCGACAACAAGAAGATGATGGGTTATAAAAAGATACGTAAGGTTATACTTCTGCTGCAAGTCCTTTAAAAGGTTAAGTATCTGAGCCTGAACTGACACATCAAGGGCGGAAGTTGGTTCGTCCAGAATTATAAACTCAGGATTTGTTGATAAAGCACGTGCAATAGCAATCCTCTGCCGTTGTCCACCTGAAAACTCATGGGGGTACCTCATCAAATGATCTTTGCCCAGTCCTACCGATCTTAAAAGTTCAATAATTCGATCAATTTTTTCTTTACCACTGGCAATTCTATGAATATCAAATGCCTCGCCTATAATATTTTTTACTAGCATCCTTGGATTAAGTGATGCCGATGGATCCTGAAATACAATCTGTATTTTCTTCCTTAAATTTTTTAATTTTGCGCCCCTGTATTTTAAAATGTCATACTTCTCCATCTCCAGTGATTTACCTTCATTACCTGCATTATCGGGCAGGTAAAAAATTGTTCCATCTGTGGCATTCTCGAGCCTTAAAATCGTTTTACTCAGCGTTGTCTTCCCGCATCCCGATTCACCCACCAGCCCGAGACATTCACCCCTTTTTATTTCAAGAGTAACACCATCCACAGCTCTAACATAGTTTTTTACATGGCGTATCACCCCTCCCATAATGGGGTAATACTTCTTCACGTTGTTTAAAATAAGATGGCTCTTAACCACTATTTAAACCTCTCTAGGATCTATATCATTATTTTCTTTTTTTCTTGAATAAAAAACATGAAACATAGTGCTCATTTTCACCGGAGGAGGCCACCCTGTAAAATTCAGGTTTTTTAGTCCTGCATTCAGGCATTGCAAAATCACATCGTGGATGAAATCTGCATCCGGCGGGAGGATTTACAAGATTTGGAACATTCCCTCTTATACTCTCAAGTTTTTCTCTGCTTCCCGACTTCGGGATCGATCTTAAAAGGGCCCTTGTATATGGATGAAGGGGATTTTTAAAAATTTCCTTAACATCGGCATACTCCGCAATTACTCCTGCATATAGCACTATCACTTTATTCGCAACCTCCGAAACAACCCCCAGATCATGGGTAATAAACAGTATTGAACTGTCGTAACGTGATTTAAGCTTTTCTATAAGATCGAGGATCTGTGCCTGAATTGTAACATCCAGGTTAGAGGTTGGTTCATCGGCAATTAAAATATTGGGATTGCAGGCCAGTGCCATAGATATTACAACTCTCTGCTGCATACCCCCCGATAGTTCATGGGGATACCTTTTTACAACACTGGAAGGATTAGGTACACCCAGTTCTTTCAAAAGATTCACAGACCTGTTCCATGCTTCCTTTACAATGAGCCTCCCATAGTGCCTATCTTTCAGGCGGTTGTTCCTGGCCTTTTTATACTTTCTTCTGTATCTGGAGATTCTTATACCATTTATAAGCTTGAAAAAATTCCCTGCACTCTCCATTTCGGACTTTAACTTCTCAACAACAGAAAGGCAGAGCTCCTCCTGCCTGTGCAGCAAAAAGCTCTCAGCTACCTGCTGGCCAATTGTCAAAACTGGGTTTAAGGCATTGCTTGCCTCCTGAAATATCATTGATATTTCGTTACCCCTTATACCCATCATAACTTCTTCAGGTTGAGAGATAAGATCAATTCTGTTGCTTTCATCCGATTCATTTTTAGGGAGATAATAAACTCTGCCACCCTCTATTCTGCCCGGTGGCATCACCAGCTTCATGATTGAAAGAACCGTAACACTCTTACCGCATCCTGTTTCACCTACTATGCCGAGAGTATCTCCTTTCTCAAGATGAAAATTTATCTCATCAAGGGCTTTTACAACTCCCTCGTAGGTGTAGAAATTGGTTTTTAACTTTTCCACTTCCAGTATTTTTTGCTTCAAACCTGCGTTCTCCTTATCAGTTTTCATCTTCTTCTCTGTTTCGGGTCAAAAATATCCCTGAATGCGTCTCCAAGAAGATTCCATCCGAGTACAAAAAACAGTATAAACAGCCCCGGAATAGTAACCACATACCAGTACTTCAACGGCTCTCCCGGCGGACCAACTATATAATTGCGGGCAAGACTCACCATCTGTCCCCAATCAGCATACCCTTCCTGCGCCCCGAGGCCCAAAAAACTCAAGGCTGCAGCTGTAAGAACCATAGAACCTATATCAAGTGATGCAAGGATCAATACGGGGTAAATGGCATTCGGAAGTATATGTTTGAATATAATCCTGATATTGCTTGCACCGAGGGCTTTTGCCGCTTTTACAAAATCCTCTTCTCTGAGGGTTAATACACTACCTCTTATCGTCCTTGCATATATAGGCCAGCCAACTATTATTAGGGATTTCATTATATTATCCAGGCTTCTGCCAAGTGCCGTTACAATGGCCATCGCAAGTATCAGGGTTGGAAGCGACATAAATATATCCACTATTCTCATCATAACTTCATCAAGAGCACCGCCAAAGTATCCGGCTATGCTTCCGTATATTATTCCTATTACAAGGATGCTGCCAACAACCATAAAACCAATTCTAAACGCCGTTCTGGTGCCCCATATCACACCATAAAATATATCGTACTGTTTTGTAGTTGTGCCAAAAGGGTGTTCATGTGAAGGAGGTCTTGGAGTTACAGAAAACCCCTCATGCGGTATTCTAAAGGGTTCGTGGGGCCATTTGGGAGGTGCAATTACAGGTGCAAGAACTGCGAGAACTAAGAATATAAAAATTATACTCAGGCCCGTAACAGACAGTGGATTCTTAATTAGTCTTTTAAACGAGAAACTGAACTCTTTTAATCTCGGGTGTTCTTCAAAATCCAGTACTATTTTCTTTTTTTTACCCAGAAACATAGTTATCTACTCTAAATTGTTCATAGATTTAAAAATGGCATAATTACCGTATTTTTTAACCC